>JAIBCZ010000008.1 GCA_024679645.1 Amphritea sp. | reverse complement strand
TTCGCTCGCGAAGCAGCTAAAAGCATCAAAACCGAAAGTGATCTCAATGACTTTCGGCGCATGATAACCAAAGTCACCGTCGAAACGGCCCTCAATGCCGAACTGGATGAGCATCTGGGTTACGACAGGCATGGTAAAAGCCCCTCTGATAACAGCCGTAATGGCTATTCCAGCAAGACCTTACGTACCGAAGATGGACAGTTCGAGATTGATACCCCGCGGGATCGGGATGGCAGCTTTGAACTGTGGGTTCAATGAGTCAGTGCAACACGCTATCTTTATTTCAAAGATGGAGTGCTGCAAATGGCCAAAAGAAGACGGATTAAGTACACCAAGAAACTCAGATCTGAGATTTGGGATCGTTATAGAAAGGGTGAGTCGCTGAACTCGATAGCTCGAGTATTCGAAACGCAATCATCATCAATATACGCACAGCTTGTTCCGACAGGTGGTATTCGTCCTCCTGAAAGAATACGTTCAAAGTGCGCCCTCTCATTAGCTGAACGCGAGGAAATCTCGAGAGGCATAGTTGCCAAGCTATCAGTTCGATCCATAGCCTCCCAATTGGGACGATCTCCCTCAACCATAAGCCGTGAAATAAATCGTAATGGCGGTTATGATGCCTATCGAGCAATACAGGCTGATGAAAATACCTGGAACAGGGCCAGGCGGCCAAAGCAATGTAAACTGGCCTCCAATCGAACCTTAAGCCAAATTGTAGAAACCAAGCTAAGATCGAACTGGTCACCTGAGCAAATTGCAGGCTGGCTTAAACGGGAATATCCCGATGATGAGAATAATCAGGTGTCACACGAAACCATCTATCGCAGCTTGTTTGTACAGGCACGTGGAGCGTTAAAGAAAGAGCTTCAGCAATACCTTCGCTCAAAGCGAACCATTCGTCGTGCAAAAAACTCGAGCCTCAAAGGTGATGGGCTTGGTCGAGTCCCCAATGCTGTGCCAATCAGTGAAAGACCTGCCTCAATTGAAGATCGCGCGATTCCAGGGCATTGGGAAGGTGACCTGATCGAAGGTTCTCGAAACAGCTGCATAGCAACATTAGTAGAGCGACATTCACGTTTAGTCATGCTAGTTAAGCTGGAGAACAAACGAACAGAAACCGTAGTCTCTGCACTGATAGAACAAGCAAAGCAATTACCAGATGAACTGTATAAATCGTTAACCTGGGATCGTGGTACAGAGATGAAAGGTCATCAACGCTTTACCCTTGAGACTGATATACAGGTCTATTTCTGTGATCCACAAAGCCCTTGGCAGCGTGGCTCTAATGAAAATACCAATCGCCTGTTACGTCAATACCTACCAAAAGGCACTGACTTATCGGTTCACTCACAGGAAGAGCTAAATGAGATCGCTCGTCAGTTAAACGAGCGACCACGGAAAACATTGGACTATGAAACGCCCGCTGATAGATTTAATCAGTGTGTTGCAACGATCCACTGAATCCACAACCGAAGTTAGTTAAAAAGCAGCAGACTCGCTTCACCTCGATGGACGACAAGATTCTAAGCTTGTACGCCAAGGGCATGACTACCCGCGAGATCGTCGCTACCTTCAAAGAGATGTACGATGCTGATGTCTCTGCCAGCCTAATATCTAAGGTCACGGACGCCGTACTGGAACAGGTGGTTGAATGGCAGTCACGGCCTCTGGATGAAGTGTATCCCATTGTTTATCTGGACTGCATTGTCGTTAAAATCCGTCAGGACAAACAGGTCATCAATAAGGCTGTTTACCTGGCGCTGGGAGTTAACCTGGAAGGTCACAAGGAATTACTGGGCCTGTGGTTATCTGAAAATGAGGGGGCCAAGTTCTGGCTGAACGTGCTCACAGAGCTTCAGAATCGAGGCGTCAAAGACATACTCATTGCTTGTGTCGACGGTCTGAAAGGCTTTCCCGATGCGATCAATACAGCCTTCCCCAACACACAGGTCCAGCTCTGTATCGTCCACATGGTTCGCAACTCGGTTAAGTACGTCCCATGGAAGGACTACAAGGCCGTTACCGCCGATCTCAAGCAAATCTATCAGTCTGTCACTGAAGAAGAAGCACGGCAGGCGCTGGAGCAGTTCTCTGAACGCTGGGACGATAAGTACCCCCAAATCAGCCGTTCATGGCGTGCACACTGGGAAAACCTGAACACTCTGTTCAACTACCCTCAGGACATACGCAAGGCCATTTATACAACAAATGCAATTGAGTCATTGAACAGCGTTATCCGTAAGGCGATTAAAAAGCGGAAGCTATTCCCAACGGATGACTCAGCACGGAAAGTGATCTATCTGGCAGTTCAGGATGCTTCCAAAAAATGGACAATGCCCATCAGGAACTGGAAGGCTGCCCTGAATCGATTTATGATCGAGTTTGAAGACCGTTTAACTGATTACATTTAACCCTGGCAGTTACACAGAATTACTTACAGGGTCTCTACATCTCGATCCCTTCATCATAACTGTCGTCGTCGTCATCATATTCTTCGTTCAGGCTTTCCAGTAACAAATCTTCTGTGTACTCTTCCATTCTGATTTTCTCCTATCTGTTTGAGGGGATCATATTGCTTTTTTGTAACAAAATAATGACAGGTTTCTTACCGGTTTATGAATGTTAATGAGCTTTCTTATTCTCTCCGTCCAGAGGTGCCCGTTGTTACCGCTGAGCTTGTTGATTTTCAAGCGGCAGGTATTCGTTTAGATCTTTTGCGTCTTGATAGTGTGCATCCCATGATCAGTGGGAATAAGTGGTTTAAATTGAAGTATGCTCTTGAGGCCGTTTTACGCTCTGATTTTCCGCGCATACTTAGTTTTGGTGGTGCCTGGTCTAATCATATTCATGCGCTTGCGTTTGCGGGTTGGGAAAGAGGGATAGAGACGGTGGCTGTGATACGTGGGGAGCGTCCGTCGAGATTATCGGATACTTTATTGGATGCTCAGCGCTGGGGAATGTCTCTGGAGTTTGTCTCTCGGGAGCAATATCGCAATAAGTATGATGAGGTCTTTCTTCAGTCTTTGCGGGCCAGGTATGGTGATTTTCATATACTGCCTGAAGGAGGGTCAGGGGAGTGGGTGGTTGCCGGTTGCCGTGAAATACTCACATTATGTGATGCGGCTGATTATGACCTCATCTGTTGTGCTTGCGGGACTGGAGGTACCTTGGCGGGGCTTGTTGCAGGCAAACCAGAGGGACTTTCAATTCTTGGTGTGCCGGTGCTTAAGGGGGGAGAGTTCTTGTATCAGGATATTCGTAACCTGTTGTCCCAAGCGGGTGTAGATGATCCGGGGGGATGGCAGCTGGATCTCGAGGGGCATGAAGGAGGGTACGCAAAGATAACGCCGGCGTTAGCGCTCTCTATGCGAGGTTTTTTTGAAGCAACAGGTGTTGAGTTAGAGCCGGTTTATACGGGTAAGGCGTTTCTGGCGCTGCAGCGGCGAGTGCGTGCCGGTAAGTTGGCTCGAGGGAGTCGGGTTTTATTGATCCATACCGGTGGTATGCAGGGGCTTAGAGGTATGCAAGAAACTCTGTCGAAAAGACTCAGCCAAGGCAGAGAAAACAGCTAATATGCTTTAATTGTGAGTATAATGTTTAAAAACAATCGGATAGGTGTGATTGCATCATAATCATAAAGGTTCAGTGAAATGGCAATGGATAACTTTCGAAATATTGGCTTAATCGGGCGGCTGGGTAGTACCAAGGTTATAGATACTCTGAAACATCTGATTCGATTTCTTGATGAGCAGGGACTGACACCTATCCTGGATGAGAAAATTGCTGGAGTAATGCCCGGTCATAGCCAGCAGACCAGCACTCAGCGACTAATGGGTGAGATCTGTGACTTAGTCATTGTTGTCGGTGGAGATGGTAGTTTGTTAGGTGCTGCCCGCAATCTTGCACAGTCTAATGTGCCAGTATTAGGTGTTAACCGGGGTAATCTGGGTTTCCTGACCGATATTTCTCCCGCTGAGATTGAAGCTAAGGTTGGTGAAGTGCTACAAGGGCAGTATACCGTCGATCGTCGTTTTTTGATCGATGTTGTGGTGAAGCGAAACGGTGAGCCGATTGGTGAGTCTACCGGACTGAATGATTGCGTACTTCACCCGGGTAAATCCGCTCGGATGATCCAGTTTGAACTTTATATTGAAGGGCAGTTTGTCTATACCCAGCGTTCTGATGGGCTAATTGTAGCAACACCCACGGGGTCTACCGCTTATGCGCTATCGGGAGGGGGGCCAATTATGCACCCTCGCCTTGATGCCTTGGTGTTGGTTCCTATGTTTCCTCACACACTCTCGAGCCGTCCTATAGTCGTAGATGGGAACAGTGAGCTTAAATTGGTGATTAGCAAAGGGAATGAAACCTATCCAACGATTAGTTGTGACGGGCAGAAACATATTAACTGTGCTCCCGGCGATACTATAACCATCCATAAAAAACCCCATAAGTTAAAGCTACTTCATCCGCTTAGTCATAATTTCTACCAGACCTGCCGGGAAAAACTGGGCTGGGCGACTTCGTTGATCGACTGATCGGAACTGTTATGAGAAAAGCGTACAAGGGTTATGATTTGATCGGAGATGTGCACGGCTGTGCGCTTTCCCTTGAATTATTGTTGCAAAAGCTGGGCTACAGCCGAAAGGCTGGGGTTTACCAGCACCCTCAGCGTCAGGCGATCTTTCTGGGCGATATTGTTGATCGCGGCCCCCGCATTCGTGAGGCGCTTCATATTGTCCGGGATATGGTCGACGGCGGGCACGCTCAGATAGTGATGGGTAACCATGAGTTTAATTATCTATCCTACCTGACCCCCGGCCGTTCTGATTCTGGAATGGAGTATCTGCGAACTCATAATCGCCGCCATTTACGAATTTTAAGTGAAACACTGGAGCAGTTCGCTAATCATCCTCAGGATCAGAAAGATTTTCTTCAATGGATTATGGAGATGCCGCTGTTTCTTGATTATGAACAGTTCAGGGTTGTTCATGCCTGTTGGTCTCAGCTGCATATAGATCGTTTTGTGAGTGTTCAGGGGGGTAATCAAATTGATGAGGACTACCTTCACCGGTCAGCGCATTACGGGACCGCCGAGTGGGAAACAATGGATCGGTTGTTGCGTGGTACTCATCTGAAAATGCCTAATAATGAGATCATGGTGAGTAAGGATGGTTACAAGCGACATTTTTTCCGGACTAAATTTTGGGCAGATAAACCTCAGTATTATATAGATGTTGTTTTTCAACCTGATCCGTTGCCTGAGCATGTTGCACGTATGCCATTGAGCGAACAAGATTACAAGGACTTACTCTACTACAGTGATGCAGAGCCTCTTCTATTCGTGGGCCATTATTGGTGTGATGGCGAGCCTAGGCCGGTGGCTTCGAATGTGGCCTGTATCGACTACAGTGCCGTTAAATTTGGCAAGCTGGTGGCTTATCGACTGGATCAGGAAACGGTGCTGGATCCGGGGAAGTTTATCTGGGTGGACGTGTTGAAGGAAATTCGAGATGAATCCTGACACCCTGCGGCGGCGTATAGAAGCTTATGAATGAAGCCTTTAGAGTTCCGCTGAAGGAAGACCTGAGCGGTTTTACTGCGATCCTCTGGCGGCATAAAATACCCCACCGGGTTCTGGAGCAAGACGACGAACAGCTGGTGTTAGTGCCCTATAATGTTGATGCCGAACAGGTTATCAAGTTGTTTCAGATGTGGAAGGATGGGGCTGATCTCTCTGGCTTACAGGTTCAACAGTCAGGTCAGCAGGGTATCCTAAGGGGGATATTACAAACAAAATTGAGTCTGCTCCTGATCGCTTTCAGCGTCATTATAACGTTGATGGTCTCTCTGGGTGAGAATCTACAGCTCATGGGCTGGTTTACCATTGTGGAAATTCAGATCGAAGGTAACCAGGTATATTACGCGCACCTCTTATCCACGTTAACAGACGGACAACTATGGCGCTTCTTTAGTCCGGCCTTTATGCATTTTAACTTAGGGCATATCGCCTTCAATCTGCTTTGGGTCTGGGTGGTCGGGCGACGGATAGAGTTGCTTCTTGGCTGGCCTGCACTACTTGGTTTGTTTCTGTTCTCTGCGCTGGCTTCCAATATGGCTCAGTACTGGGTGAGTGGGCCGATGTTTGGTGGCATGTCGGGTTTTGTTTTTGCGTTGCTGGGTTTTGCCTGGTTGTGGGACCGGACAACACCAGCCCGGATGATTGGCTTACCGCCAGCGCTGATGGGGTTTATGATGTTTTGGCTGGTGCTGGGCTTCAGCGGCGCTCTGGAGTCTATGGGGCTGGGATCTATAGCGAATACGGCCCATCTGGTAGGCTTAATTGCCGGCCTTTGTTTTGTGCCTATTGTGAGCTTGTTGCAGCGTCGATGAGCAGCGCTTCCCTATGATATTATGGTCCGCTATCGCGGAGGAAAAGTAATGAATTTTGAAAAGATGATTGAGACGATGACACCTGAAGTGTATCAGAGTCTGAAAACGGCGGTAGAACTGGGTAAGTGGCCAAATGGTGTGCGGTTGAGCAGCGAACAGCGGGAAACCAGCCTCCGGGCCGTTATTGCCTATGATCAGACTAAGCTGCCTGAGCATGAGCGTACCGGTTATATTAACCGGGCGAAGAAAGATGGTTCATTACACGGTGAAGACCCGCTCGAGCCACAGATCCTTAAAATTTTGAACGATAACTGATGCAGTTAATTGCGCAAGGGCCACTGCAGAAGATGCCCGCAGAGATCGCTGCTGAAATTAAGTATCGATTACAGCTGGGAGATCAGTCCGTTGATCTGAATAGTTATGTGGGTCAGCCCATTAAACTGGCGTATCAGGGACAGATTCATTGTACTCATTGTGGTCGTAAGACCAATAAAAGCTTTGCTCAAGGGTATTGCTATCCCTGCTTTAAAAAGCTCCCGCAGTGTGACCTCTGTATCATGAGTCCGGAAAAATGCCATTATGATCAGGGGACATGCAGGGATCCTGCCTGGGGAGAGCAGTTTTGCTTTCAAAGTCATTATGTTTATTTAGCTAATTCATCGGGCATCAAAGTGGGTATTACCCGAGGCACACAAGTTCCGACTCGCTGGATAGACCAGGGAGCGATTCAGGCATTGCCGATCCTACGGGTTGATACGCGTTTCCAGTCCGGCATGGTGGAGCGGGTGTTTGGTGAACATATCACGGACAGAACCAACTGGCGGGCTATGCTCAAAGGTCAGGTTGATCCACTCAACCTTGTCGCTGAGCGGGATAGATTATTTGAGCTATGCCGTTCAGAACTGACTGAGCTGGAGAATCGCTTCGGCCTTCAGGCGCTCCAGCGCTTACCAGATGCTGAAGTGCTGGAGTTGAACTATCCTGTACTAAATTATCCTGCCAAAGTTACCAGTCTGAATTTTGATAAAAACCCGGTTGTTGAGGGTGTACTGCAAGGTATTAAAGGTCAGTATTTGATCTTGGATACCGGTGTGATAAATCTCAGAAAATTTACCGCGTATGAAGTCCAGTTCAGCGGCTGAAGCGGATTTGTTAATTGTTAAATTGTTATCACAGGAACTTGAATGAATCAGCCAGCCACAGAGCAGCCTAGTGTCATCTATTTGAAGGATTATGAAGCGCCCGCTTTTTTAGTAGAGCAGACCAGTCTGCGCTTCGAATTAGAAGAGGAGCAAGCGCTGGTTCGCTCACAGGTCCGATATAGTCGCAACCCTGGCTGCGTAAGCCGGCAGCGGCCGTTGGTGCTTGATGGCCATGAAAGTCTTGAATTACAGCGGCTGAGCATTGATGGTCAAGTGCTTGGTGCTCAGGACTACCGTCGAGAGGGTGAGCAGCTGGTTATCCCTGAGTTGCCGGATAGCTTTACGCTTGAGTGCGTTACTCGTATCGAACCGCAGAATAATACGGCTCTTGAAGGGTTGTATAAATCTGATGGAATGTTTTGCACCCAATGTGAAGCGGAGGGCTTCAGGCGCATCACTTTTTATCAGGACCGACCTGATGTGATGACGTTGTTTGAAACCACCGTAGTGGCCGATAAGCAGCGTTATCCGGTACTTCTGTCCAACGGGAACTTGGTTGACGGGGGAGATGAAGAGGGCGGACGGCACTGGGTTCGCTGGGAAGATCCTTTTCCCAAGCCTGCATACCTGTTTGCGCTGGTGGCGGGTGATCTTGAGTATGTGGAAGATCGTTACACGACCTGTAGCGGACGGCAGATAGCGCTTAAGATATTTGCTGAAGCCAAAGATCTGGATAAGCTGGATTACGCCATGACCTCGCTGAAGCAGTCAATGCAGTGGGATGAGCAGGTGTATGGACGTGAGTATGATCTGGATATCTTTATGATTGTTGCTGTCGACTTTTTCAACATGGGGGCGATGGAGAATAAAGGCCTGAATATTTTTAATACTTCCTGTGTACTGGCTCATCCGAAAACAACAGTAGATGCTGGGTTTCAACGGGTAGAGGGGGTTGTTGCTCATGAGTATTTTCATAACTGGTCGGGAAATCGGGTTACCTGTCGGGACTGGTTTCAACTCAGTCTGAAAGAGGGCTTTACGGTATTTCGTGATGCTGAGTTTTCAGCTGATATGAACTCCCGTACGGTTAAACGTATTGAAGACGTTACCCTGTTGCGTACCGCGCAGTTTGCTGAAGATGCAGGCCCAATGGCGCACCCGGTACGTCCTGCTTCATTCATTGAAATTTCAAACTTTTATACTCTGACAGTGTATGAAAAAGGATGTGAAGTGGTGCGGATGCTGCGCACATTGTTGGGCGCAGATACTTTTCGTAAAGGATCAGATCTTTATTTCGAACGCCATGATGGCCAGGCGGTTACAACTGATGATTTTGTTCAGGCGATGGCAGATGTTAGCGGCCGGGATATGAGTCGTTTTAAGCTTTGGTATAGCCAGTCAGGTACACCACAGCTTTCTATCACAGGTGAGTATGACGCCGAACATCAACGGTACACTCTGCATATGCATCAGAGCTGCCCTTCATCTGCTGATATGGCAACTAAGCAACCTTTTCTGATACCGGTTGCTGTTGGTTTGCTAGATCCCCAGGGAAGTGAGATTCCTTTGAATGGAGGGGCTACGACAGAAGTGCTTGAGCTGATAGCGACTGAACAGAGTTTTGTGTTTGAAAATATACCGGTAGAACCTATTCCCTCATTGTTACGTGATTTTTCTGCGCCGGTGAAATTGCAGTTCCCTTATAGCCGTGAGCAGTTAGTCTTTTTGATGCAGCATGATAGTGATGGGTTTAATCGCTGGGATGCGGCACAGCAATTGGCTGTTGGTATTATGTCTGGTTTGATTGGCGATTATCAGCAGGGTCGGGAGTTGAGGCTAGAGCCGGCATTGATCCAGGCTTATGAACAGGTTTTGAAAGACCCGAGTCTTGATAAGGCGATGGTAGCAAAAATACTGACACTGCCAACAG
The DNA here is from genome assembly GCA_024679645.1 of Amphritea sp. GTDB lineage: Bacteria > Pseudomonadota > Gammaproteobacteria > Pseudomonadales > Balneatricaceae > Amphritea. Next base: position 15,584 of record JAIBCZ010000008.1, on the reverse strand, counting down.
AGGCCTACCTGAGTGAATTGGCCGATGAGATTGATGTAGATGCTATCTACAGCGTTCGTCGTTTTGTCAGAGAGACGATTGCCGCAGCGCTTGAGCCTGTTTTCCTGCAGGTATATCGCGATAATAACCTGGTTGAAGAGTATAGCCCGGACGCTGCATCGGTCGCTCGCAGAGCCTTGAAAAACCAAGCGTTAGCTTATTTGATGGCGACCGGCAAAGATGCCTACTTGGTAGTGGCGCAGCAGCAATTTGAAGAAGCCGATAATATGACGGATAGTCAGGCTGCGTTGACGCTGATTGCTCACTCAGAGCATCGGCAGGCTGCTTCTGCGGTACTGGAAACCTTTTATCAACGCTGGCAGAATGAGTCGTTGGTGGTTAATCAGTGGCTTGGGGTGCAGGCGAGCGATCCTAAAGCTGGAGCACTGGCACGGGTGCAAGCTTTGTTGAAGCACCCAGCTTATGATTCAACTAATCCGAATAAAATTCGTGCGTTGATTGCTGTTTTCTGTGCTCAGAATTTACTGAATTTTCATAATTCTGATGGCAGTGGCTATCGTTTTCTTGCGGATCAGATTATTGTATTAAATACGCAAAACCCACAGATTGCGTCTCGCTTACTGACGCCACTGACTCGCTGGAGAAAATATCCTGCGGAGCGCAGTGCGATGATGAAGGCGGAGCTGGAGAGAATCAGTGCCAGCGGTGATCTGTCCCGTGATGTTTTTGAAGTGTTGAGTAAAAGTCTGGCAGGCTGAAACCTGCGTTTAAAGGATATTAAAAATGCCAAGAACGATTTCCGAACAGGATAAATTTGAACTGCAACAAAATTTTCGTCGCTATCTGAAATATCAGGACCAATATGATGCTGCTTTTAGTGCGTTGAAGCAGTCTCGTGCCAGCCGGGTCTGGCTGGCAGGACTTGCTACATTGTTAATCAGTTTTGGATCCGAGTTCTTTCTCGGCGCTTCTGCTGCGCTATTTGGCGTTTATTTTTATCGAATAGCGACAGCTTGGTATAGCAGCTTTCAGGTTGATGAAGGGCGGGAAGAGGTGCTTCGTTGGTTTTCCTCCAAGGGACTGAAATTTGAAGGCCGGATCCTTTATTTTCGGGATGACCAGAAGCTGGAAAGTCCTGTTGATCCATTTTCAGACGAGGTTTACGCTTAAGGACGCTATAGTCCGGTGCGTGCTCTGTGGGCATGAGGTTTTTCGTGTCCATAGGAGCATGTAGAGGACAAAGTATCCATACCGGGAGTTTACCCGATGTCCGTACAACGAGAGTACAGAGGTGTCAGTCAGCGGGCTAAAAGTCTGCTGGCTAAACCAGAAGGTATTGATGTTGATTTCAAACGTGAGATTAACGGTATCAAAAGCCGCGATCTGGTTTCCTTTGCTAATTCGTTATACGGCGGAGCCATTCTGGTAGGGGTTGATGAATATACCAGTAAAGATGGGCTGCAGCGTGGTCGAGTGGTCGGCTGTGATGTAGATGATAGTTCCCGCCTTAGCCTGATCAATAAAGCCACTGATTGTTATCCCATCGTTGATATTGAACTGATAGTTGAAAATATCAGCCGCAAACCTTTTTTTCGTATTGAAATTGCCCCCGGTGCTAAACGTCCTTACTGTACGCAGAGAGGGGAGTACGCAATGCGTGCGGATGCCCGTTCAAGGGCGCTTTATCCTGAAGAATTATTAGCGATGTTTATGGACCGCGAAGGAGAGTTGTTTGTCAGCCGCTTTCGTGAGGCTGTAGCGCAACTTGAACATCGTTTAGGGGAGATGGATCACGCCTTTGGTTCAGGCATGGTGCAGCTGGTAACGCATCTGGATGAGCTTGATGGTCAGGTGCGAAGAACGTTAAATCGGGTTGATCAGATGACCGATAGTGCCAAAAAACGGTCTCGAAACATGCTCCAGGCCTTAAAAGACTCGCAGGACAGTATTGCTGGTCTCGAATCTTTGTTGCTGTCTCAGAATGGTAATCCTGCAGGAAGAATAGAGATGTTGCGGGATATCCGTAGTCGCCTTGATCTGCTTACAGAGAACCTGACCCCGGAGCATCTTGAGCAAGAGTCAATCAATCTGAAAGAAGGTCTCAGGGATGATTAAACATATTCGAGATGCGAAATATTGGGTGTTCGATCTGGATGGTACTCTGACCCTGCCAGTGCATGATTTTGAGTATATACGCTCGGAACTGGGGTTGCCTTCAGGTTGCGATATCCTGGCGACTATCGAAGCGCAGCCAGCTCCTGAACAGTTACTCCTGAATCATCAGCTTGATCGATTGGAATACTTCTATGCGGATAAAGTTGTACCGGCAGAAGGGCTTAACCAGCTGTTGGGTGCGTTAGTGAAAAGTGGTTGTCACTTAGGGATTCTGACACGAAATAAGCGGGAAGTTGCACTGCACTGCCTTGAAGTCATGGGCGTTAAGCCGCTTTTTCGTAGTGATGCGGTATTGGGGCGGGATGAGGCGTTAGCTAAACCAGACCCTGAAGGGATTCATATCCTGCTCGATCTTTGGCAGGCCAGGCCGAGTGAGGCTGTTATGGTGGGGGATTTTCGTTACGATCTTGAAGTTGGACGGGCTGCTGGCCTGGCGACGGTTCATGTGGATTCACGCCTGGAAAGAGGCTGGCCAGAATTAACCGACCTTAGAGTGAGCTCTCTGGTTAAGTTAGACCAACTGCTACATTTTTGAATAGGGTGTTTTTGATTCCGGTCAAGATCGCCGAGAATAGCTGAGGTATAGTGTCTGTTCTCACAGGAGGCTGTTATGACGATATTACAAGAGTTACATCAAGACCATATCAACCTGAATAAGTTACTGGCAGTGTTGGGGTATAAGCTGGATAAACTGAAGCAGGGAGAGATGCCGAACTTTGTGTTGTTGAGTGATGCGGTAGATTATATTAGCAATTATGCAGATGCGTATCATCATCCTCTTGAGGATCAGATGTATGATTACTTCAAAGATTCAGGGTGTCCGGAGCTGGATGAGGCGATTGCTAAGTGCTGCGATGAACACAAATTGTTAAAGCAGTGTAGTGAAGAGCTGATTGAAGCGGTTGATTGCATTCTGAATGATGCGGTTGTACCGATGGATCAATTTACTGCAAAGCTGGAGCATTTTCTTGATTGTCAGGTTGAACATCTTAATTTGGAAGAGGGGACGTTGTTTCCGCTTCTGGATGACATTGCCGATGACGAACAATGGAGTGTGCTATCAAAGCAGTTGCCAAAAATGGATGATCCTCTTTTTGGCGAGCAACAGAAACAGCGTTATATCGATCTTTACTCTGAATTACTACGGGATATGCAATAAACTCACCCCTCGTTGACGCTGGTGCTCAAGCTGTTAAATAGTTCCGGCTTCATATCAGGCAGGGACCGATATTCAATACGATTTCTGCCCTTGTCCTTCGCCTGATATACCGCTTCATCGGCTGCTTTTAGCAGCGTATGGGCCTGAGCATCCAGATCATCAAAGGCAAAACTTTCCGCTGTACAGCTGGTTACGCCGATAGAGGCGCTGATTCTGAAAGGTTTGCATTCATTATCATGAATCACCATATGAAGAATTTTTTGACGCAGTTGATTACCAATTTCCATTGCCTTTACTGAATCACAATTGGGCAGCAATATAGAAAATTCTTCACCGCCATAGCGGGCGATGAAATCGGTTTTACGGAGGTTTTTCTTGAGCAATGTTCCGACGGCCTGTAATACTTTATCGCCGATCTGATGACCAAAGTTATCATTGACGAGCTTAAAGAAATCCAGATCAATAAACAGGCAGCTTAGCGGTGTTTTGTGGCGGCTGGCTCGGGATAGTTCTTTAATGATTTCCTGGTCAAAGGCGCGGCGGTTATTCACTTTGGTTAGCATATCAATAATGCTGAGACGTTTAAGGTTCTGCTGATTAATACAGTTTTCAATGCAGACCGAAATCACCGATGCCAGATGGCCAATATAATCATAATCAAAGTGTTCGCTATAGCGGGTCGGGTCGTTACTGCCGAGATGAAGGCTGCCGATCAGGCAATCATGGCGAATGAGTGGTAGCAGGGCACTGCTTAATACGGATGGAGTGCTTGGGAAGGCAATACTTTTCAATGGGGCACTGAGCTCACCAATTCGAAGTTTGGCAACGGGGAACAGGCTTTTTAGCAGGCGTTGATTATTGACGAAGCGAAGTGAATGGCCTGGTTCCGGTGGTGTGTAATCATCTAGTAGTGTGCGAGCGGCACTTTCAGGGTCCAGCAATACCAGGTTGACTGCGGTAAGTCTGAAGTAGGTTCGGAACTCGATTAGAATAAGGTCAAGTAGTTCATCAAGGCTACTACAGCTGAGCAATCGAATTTCCATTTCAAAGAATGAACGAAGAATAGCCTCATTCCGCTCGACCTTACTGGCCAACAGATGAAGCGATCTGCGCATCTCTTTGTTTTCTTTTTCGATTGGTCCCATACAAAGCCCGTTTTGCTCTGTGTTATGAAAGGGTTATCGGCCACAAGGATCAACTATAGAGGAAAAAAAGCCCGAGTAAGAGCAGAAACTCTGTGTTATTTGAAGAAAAGCGCCGTTAATTGGCTGAGATGCTTGTTTTGCGGGACATTTGACAAAGAAGCCCGCTACTCAAAGTGAGTAGCGGGCTTGTGATAGATGATTTTTTGCTTTTATCAGGCGACCTGACCGGAGTTTTCAGGGTGAGTGCTAATGAAGTGCTTCAGTACTCTGCGAAGAACCTCTTCGTGCGCTTTATCACCTTTGCGCTGCGCAACAGCAATGTCATCAATAATGATCTTTTTCACTTTAGCTTCGCCCTGATGTGTACACAGATAATTACCTATCGCCATGGCGATGATGGGGTCTGTGTGCTCATGTTCTGCGATCGCCTCAACCTCATCCTGAGTAAGGTCGCTCAAGTGGAGGCATTCTTCATAAGTAAGCATTGTATTATCCCCTTATTATTGTAATGCGGTTTGCTTGCTATGCTTTTTTAAAGGCTCATAAGAAACTATGTACGGCCGCCTGCTACTTACAATAGTAGGACGGAGGCTGTCTTTTCTCTAACTATTTTGAGGGTTTTTTTATATAACTTTCTTCTTATAAATAAGTAAATAATATATCTGGGAGTTATAAGGAAGCCGGCACTACATTATCTGCCGTTTAAGTAAACGGAACTTATATAAGATTCCCCGTATCTTCTGTATTTATCTATAAAAAACACTAATATATTAGCTATATCTAAATTAGAGGTGTGGGTTATGCTTTCCGGTGAGTGGTCGGTTAGATTTTTTAGTTAACTCATGATTGTTTTTAATCGCGGAGGAAAAGTGCGGATGCAAACTCGTGGAGATGGCGCTGTTATCCTGCCCAAACGGAAGCGGCTCTGGGTGTTCGTCATCATGATGGCCTGGATAGCGGGGGGGGTGTTCTCCCAGCTGTTTACCGCATCACAAGGATTGGCGGTAACATTCCATAACAGTAGCGAAGTGATGATTGATTCGATTCAGCTTGATTTTGGTAGTTCCGATCTTCAGTCGCGTATACAGGCATTTCGTATCGCCGCAGGAGAGGAGCGTCTGTTGCTCTTAAATCATGAGGCCGGCATGGGGTTCAACGTACAGGTCAACTACCGAAATGGTATTCAGCAGGAGTTTTGTGCTCTGCGAGGTGATGAGCAGTCAGAACCGGTTATTCATCTGCGGCCCTGATGAGAATCTATTCCTTCCTGAAGGGTAGTCGTTGCCTGAGATGTTCCATGTCCTGTCGGAGTAAATGTTCTTCCTCTTCGGTAAAGCGTTGTATTGCACTCTGGAACCCTGGGTGAGCAAGCCAGTGCGCTGACCAGGTTTCGATGGGCTCAAAGCCTCGTTGAATTTTGTGCTCACCCTGAGCGCCGGGGTCAAATCGATGCAATTGATGGCGGATACAATGTTCAATTCCCTGGTAGTAGCATGTCTCGAAATGGAGCGCGTCGTACTCAGCTCGTGCTCCCCAGTAGCGACCGTATAAAGTTGAGCTTCCCTGTATAAACATCGCTGCAGCAACGGGCTCTGTGACACTAGAATTATGATCAAAGGCGAAACAAACATGTAGTTTATCGGCTAGTGAATTACGCAACAGTTGGAAGAAATTCTGATTCAGATAACCCTGGCGACCACGCTTTAAATATGTGACCTGGTAGAATTGATAAAACTGATCTAAAAGCTCATCTGTTAGTTCGGCACCACTGATAAAGCGGTGCTGGATATTCTGATCAATGATTTTACTACGCTCTTTACGCAGGTTCTTTCGTTTACGGGAGCTGAAAGTATCGAGAAAGTCATCGAAACAACTGAAGTTATGGTTAAACCAGTGATACTGTGTGCCAAGTCGATAGCTGAGTTCGCTGAACCTGTGCTGTTCCCGTAACGCTCCATCAAGAAACAGCCCGTGCCAGCCAGACGCGTTGTATTGTAATGCTAACTGTTTAATTGCTGCCAGGCTTTCCTGGGTTAGTGTATGTCGTTCCGTTGGGTTCAGGTGAGGGGCAAAGAGCTGCCTTGGGCCAAAGCAGGGAGTGAAGGGTATCGCGGTGATTAATTTCGGGTAATAGGCAATGTTATTACGCTGATACGCTTCAGCCCAGCTCCAGTCAAACACGTACTCTCCGTAAGAATGACTTTTAAGGTATAAAGGCATAACCGCCAGCGTTTGATCGCCCTCTGTCACCTGAAGATGGCAGGGTTGCCAGCCAGTTTCAGCTGATACGCAGCCGGATTGCTCGAGACAATGAAGGAATTCATAGCTGATGAACGGGTAATCAGCGGTGCAGAAACTGTTCCATTGCTGCTTCCCAATAGACTCGATAGCGTTGTGAAAATTGAATTGCGGCATTTTGTCCTATACTGTCCAGAGCCTGTTTATATTATCTAACTACCCGATAATAAAGCTAAATTACAATGTAAATGTATCCACTGGTGGTGCAAACTTGGAGGGAAGTATTCAAGATAGCATGTTTGCCGGTGTTATTACGCCAGGAGATTAAAAATGGATGAACTGGAATTAGAATTTGAGTTGAACTCGCGTCTGGAACAGGATTGTATAATGCTGGGCGATTTTCCTCTATCTCGCTTATTGCTTCTGAATGATGCCAATTTTCCCTGGTTTATTCTGGTTCCCCGAAGGGCTGAAGTCAGCGAGATCTACCATCTGTCTTTGGCCGATCAGGCGCAGCTATTACATGAATCCTCATTTCTGGCTGAAAATCTTCATGATGTCTTTGATGCGGACAAGATGAATATAGCGGCGATAGGTAATGTGGTAAAACAGCTGCATCTTCACCATATTGTCCGGTATGAGGGGGACAAGGTCTGGCCAGCGCCGGTATGGGGGGCGCTTCCTGCAGTTCCCTATATAGATGAGCAGATTCACGATATTCATCATAAATTACAGATGATGATGCCGCAGGAGGTTAATTTCGTTGCCAGTGATCTGCTTGGCTGATTTCTCTCCTAAAATGGCCTAATTGCCCCTGTCAGCGGGCAATATTTCAGGTATAATTCGCGCTTTTCTTCGCAGAGCGCTTGTGCGTGATTATGGACGTATTGCTCTGTGTGGTTGTATTGATGTGTTATTCATAACACCGTTGTTTTCAGAAGAAGAGTTGCTGGTTATGCCTATCTTTGATTTTGAGTGCCGTCAATGTGGCAATGAATTTGAAAAACTGGTGCTGAAAGCTACTGCTCCATTACCAGAATGCGCTGCATGCGAGTCCGCAGACGTTGTAAAGAAAGTATCAGCTCCGGGTTTCAGGTTAACTGGAAGTGGCTGGTATGAAACTGATTTTAAAACCGGAGAGAAAAAGAACCTGACGAATGGCCAGGGCGAATCCGGAAACTGATTTTTAATTTGTCTGAATGTAAATTGATTCAGCGTGCTAAGTAACAGGAACTTTTAACTATGCGCAGTCATTATTGCGGCGATCTTAGAAAAGAACATATCGGCGAAGATATTACACTGACCGGCTGGATTCACCGCCGTCGGGATCACGGAGGGGTTATTTTTCTTGATCTTCGTGACCGTGAAGGTCTGACACAGGTGGTGTTTGACCCTGATCGTGAAGAGAGTTTTGCGTTAGCAGACAGCTGTCGTAATGAGTTTGTAGTTGAGATCAAAGGTACTGTTCGTAACCGCCCTGAAGGTACCGTTAACTCGGATATGCCAACCGGTGAGATCGAAGTGCTGGGCAAAGAGATGGTTGTTCTGAACAAATCAGAAACACCTCCGTTCCAGTTGGATGAGCACCAGCAGGTGGGCGAAGATGTTCGCCTGCGTAACCGTTTTATCGATCTGCGTCGTCCTGAGATGCAGGAAAAGCTACGGTTTCGTTCTAAAGTAAGTAACTCTATCCGTAACTTTTTGGATGATAACGGCTTTCTGGATATTGAAACGCCGATTCTGAACCGGGCGACCCCGGAAGGCGCGCGGGATTATCTGGTACCAAGCCGGGTACATGAAGGTCATTTCTTTGCGTTGCCGCAGTCGCCACAATTATTTAAGCAGCTGCTGATGGTGGCGGGTTTTGACCGTTACTACCAGATTGCTAAGTGTTTCCGCGATGAGGATTTGCGTGCAGACCGTCAACCAGAGTTTACACAGATCGATATTGAAACTTCTTTCATGAACGAAGAAGAGATTATGGGCATCACTGAACAGATGATCCGTAAGTTATTCCTTGAATTGAAAGGTGTTGAGCTGGGCGAATTCCCACGTATGCCATATTCCGAGGCGATGTCGCGTTTCGGTTCTGATAAGCCTGATCTTCGCTTCCCAATGGAGCTGGTGGACGTCGCTGATCTGATGGCCGAGATTGAGTTCAAGGTGTTTGCCGGACCGGCGAATGATCCTAAAGGTCGTGTGGCTGCTTTAAAAGTGCCGGGCGGCGCTAAGCTGACGCGCAAGATTATCGATGAATACACTAAGTTTGTTGGCATTTATGGTGCTAAGGGTCTTGCCTGGATCAAAGTGAATGAGCTTGAGAAAGGTGCTGAAGGTTTGCAGTCTCCTATCGTGAAGTTCCTTGGCGAAGAAGTAGCGATGGCTATCATGACGCGTTTGGGTGCTGAAAATGGTGATATCATCTTCTTTGGTGCTGATAAAGAGAAAGTTGTTTCTGAAGCGTTGGGTGCTCTGCGTATTAAAGTGGGTGAAGACCTTGAGATGTCAGAAGCTGAGTGGGCTCCGCTATGGGTTGTTGACTTCCCTATGTTCGAAGAGACAGATAAAGGTGGTCTGACTGCATTGCATCATCCATTCACCGCACCAAGCTGTAGCCCTGAAGCGCTTAAGGCAAGCCCTCTGGATGCGCTTTCCCGTGCTTACGATATGGTATTGAATGGTTGTGAATTGGGTGGAGGTTCTATCCGTATTCATGATCAGCAGATGCAATCAACCGTGCTGGAGATTCTGGGTATCGGTGCTGAGGAAGCGGATGATAAATTTGGCTTCCTCCTGGATGCTCTTAAATACGGAGCGCCACCGCACGGTGGTCTGGCATTCGGTCTGGATCGCCTGATTATGCTGATGACAGGTTCTGATTCTATCCGCGAGGTAATCGCTTTCCCTAAAACTCAGAGCGCTTCCTGTCCGTTGACTGAAGCGCCGGGTGAAGTGAGTGCAGCTCAGTTACGTGAATTGAATATTAAGCTGCGCAAAACGCCTTAATATAATTCAGGGATATTTTTAAAGCCGTGCTCTGCACGGCTTTTTTTATGTCTGGATCTGGGGTATTGTACTCTGTATAAATAAACAGTGTTTTGAGTTGATGATCGGTTATGTTGATTTTAGGGATAGATCCGGGTTCGCGAATAACCGGTTACGGTATTATCAATTCAGTGGGATCTAAAAATGAATATGTGGCCAGCGGTTGTATCCGTATAAAGGGTGATGCACTGCCTGAAAGGTTGCAGCAGGTTTATGCCGGAGTGACAGAAGTTATTGAGCAGTACTGTCCTCAGGAGATGGCCATTGAACAGGTTTTTATGGCACGTAATGCCGACTCCGCTCTTAAGTTGGGGCAGGCCCGTGGCGTGGCGATCGTTGCCGGAGTCAATCAGGGATTAGAGGTGGCGGAGTACTCGGCCCGAAGAGTTAAGCAGGCGGTGGTGGGTAAAGGCTCTGCCGAAAAGTCTCAGGTACAGCATATGGTGACGTCAATATTAAAGCTGCCAGGGGTGCCGCAAGAGGATGCGGCTGATGCCTTGGCAATTGCTCTTTGTCATGCTCATACCCGCTCTAGTTTAATTATGATGGCGGGGGCTAAAGGTAGCCGCGGAGGGCGATTGCGTTGAATGAGTTTATTGCTACTGAACAGCTAATTTATCTGTTTGATATGGCTGGAGTGGCTGTTTTCGCGATAACGGGCGCGTTGGCTGCCCGAGGAAAAAAACTGGATATTCTGGGCGTTGTGGTGCTGGGTATAGTGACGGCGCTGGGTGGCGGTACTATCCGGGATATCTCTCTGAATGATCATCCACTTATCTGGGTTGAAGACACGACTTATCTCTGGACGGCTATTATTTCGTCTGTCAGTGCTTTTATTCTGTGCCGCTATCTCGCCTATCCGCGCAGGCTTATGCTGCTTCTGGACGCTCTGGGGATGTCGCTATTTGCGGTGTTGGGTGCTCAGAAAGCCATTGCACTGGATATGCCGCCGGTTATCGCTGTGATGATGGCGATGATTACAGGTTGCGCTGGAGGTATGATTCGCGACATTTTAACTGGGCAGATTCCATTAATTTTGCAACGAAATGGCGAGCTTTATGCAACTTGCGCAATGTTGGGTGCCATCGTATACATAAGCTTTAGTAGCCTGGTTGACGGAGGGTTACTCATGATGGTCTCTATTACGGTTGCTCTGGTTGTGCGACTGGCGTCGATGTATTCCGGACTTGAGTTACCAGAATTTGTTATGAAAGGGCACAAGCTTGAGCCCAAAGATAAAGTTAATCGGGAGAGATAGTAGCCGTGATAGGACGACTTAAAGGAGAGCTGTTGGAGAAGCATCCGCCGCAACTTGTTTTGGATGTGAACGGTGTGGGCTATGAAGTTGATGCTTCAATGAATACCTTTTATCAGTTGCCAGAAGTGGGTAAGCAGGTCACCTTATACACTCACCTGGTGGTAAGAGAAGATGCTCAGTTGCTTTACGGTTTTTATGATCGCTCTGAGCGTTCACTGTTTCGTACGCTGATTAAAGTTAATGGTGTTGGGCCTAAGCTGGCTCTCACTATTTTGTCGGGTATCAGCGTGAATGAATTTGTCCAGTCGGTGGAGCATCAGGATACGGCTGCGTTGGTTCGGTTGCCTGGAGTCGGTAAAAAGACGGCGGAGCGACTGATAGTAGAAATGAAAGATAAGCTTAAAGACTTCCATTTCACGGATGCTGATGAATTTACGTTGACGGGTGATCTGGGCGGCGGGCCTCAGGCAGCTTCAGCTGATCATAGAGCTGAGGCGGAAAGTGCGTTAGTTGCATTGGGGTATAAGCCGGTTCAGGCGACTAAAGCGATCTCTCAGGCGGAGAAGGTAAAGCCGGGGGCAAGCTGCGAGGAATTGATTCGGGCGGCGCTGAAAAGTATGGTGCAGGGTTAATAACAGAGTTTAACGAGTAGAGTAGTGACTATGATCGAAGCTGATCGCTTTGTTTCTCCGGTAAGTGCGCCTCAGGAAGAGGTGCAGGATCGCGCTATCCGACCCAAAACGTTGCAGGATTACGTTGGTCAGCCGGTGGTGCGTGAGCAGATGGATATTTTTATCGGGGCGGCTAAAAAACGCAAAGAGGCGCTGGATCACACCCTGATTTTCGGGCCTCCGGGGTTGGGCAAAACGACGCTCGCCAATATTATTGCCAATGAGATGGAGTGCGATATTAAAACGACATCGGGGCCTGTGTTGGAAAAAGCGGGTGATCTGGCAGCGATGTTAACCAATCTTGAGCCTGGAGATGTTCTTTTTATCGATGAAATTCATCGATTAAGTGCATCGGTGGAGGAGGTGTTATATCCGGCAATGGAAGACTATCAACTGGATATTATGATAGGTGATGGTCCCGCGGCGCGCTCTATTAAACTGGAGTTGCCTCCCTTTACCCTGGTCGGGGCTACGACGCGAGCAGGTTTGTTGACATCCCCCCTGCGGGATAGGTTTGGCATTGTGCAGCGTCTAGAGTTCTATAACATTGATGACCTTACTTCGATAGTTGAACGATCTGCGCGGCTTTCAGGTAGCGGTGTTGATCATGAGGGTGCGATCGAAATTGCCCGTCGTTCACGGGGAACTCCGCGAATAGCTAACCGCTTACTGCGACGATCCAGGGATTACGCCGAAGTTAAAGGGGATGGGAAAATTACCCTTGAAATGGCTGACTTGGCTCTGAATATGCTCAATGTCGATGAGCATGGGTTTGATCATATGGATCGTCGGCTGTTGTTAGCCATGATTGAAAAATTTGGCGGGGGGCCGGTAGGAGTGGATAGCCTGGCTGCGGCTATCAGTGAAGAGAGGGATACCATTGAAGACGTGCTTGAACCCTATCTGATACAGCAGGGCTTTATGATGCGAACGCCCCGCGGTCGTGTCGTGACAGATAATGCGTATCGTCATTTCGGCCTTGAATTGCCTGACCGGGATCAATAGAAAGGGGATCAGCCTTCCAGAACTGATTTATATCAAAGCACAAAGCGTTTTCAGGGTTTAACTTTTAAGTTGAAAGCAAAAACAATAATGTTTAAAGCGTTAAGAGGTGAACACCATGAACCCTTGTTGCCTGAGTGATTCGCAACTAAGTACCCTGAAGCGCGAAGTACAGTTTCTGGAAGAGCAGTTACAAACTGACCTGAAGAATGAGAAGTGCGATAAGACGGCAGAGTTGAGTCTGGTTACGTCTACTGAAGTTCTGGATCGTGCTGAAACGGTTAATGTTTTGGCTGGTCAGCAGACTGCATCGTCTCATATTAAACAGCTCGAAGAAGAGATACTTGAGTGTAAGAGCGCGCTTAATAGAATTAAAGATGGGCGTTATGGGGGGTGTGAGAGCTGCGGTGAAGAAATTGAACTGAACCGTTTGATGGCGAACCCTGTGGCTGTCCGCTGTGTTGGATGTCAGTCACGCTTTGAGTTGTACCGAGCGGGCGGAAAGGCGGCATCTTTTTGATCATGCTCTCAATACTTTATTAACCGCCAGTCTGGCGGTTTTTTTATTTCTGTCTCCCGTTTTGAGTTGAACTTAAATGATTGTGTGCCATCCAATCGACGGATGTATGTCTGGGTCTTACTTGCGTTGAAGACTTAATGGCAGAGAATTACTATTAATGCAGTTTATGTTAGAAAAAATACAGATTTTGAACGCTGATCTCGCTACTATCAGAGCCAGTTTGTCAGCTTTCTACAGAAGGGGTTAAAACGTGCCGGATAAAATGTCGATCTGGAGCTTAGTGGTTAATGCCAGTTTAGTTGTTCAATTGGTTATGGTGATACTACTACTGGCTTCAGTGATTTCCTGGGTAATGATTTTTCAGCGTCATTTTATATTGCGACAGGCGCAACGTAAGTTACGTACATTTGAAGATCGTTTTTGGTCTGGTGTAGATTTAAGTCAGCTATTCAGGGAAGTGAATGCAGATCCTGATAGCGAGAATGGTGCTGAAAATATCTTTCGTGCAGGCTTAAAAGAGTTTAGTCGTCTGAGTCAGCAATCCGGAGCTGATCGGGATGCGATTATGGAAGGTGCCCAGCGAAGCATGCGAGTGGCGCTGGCACGTGAAGAGGAAAAGCTGGAGCAGCACCTGCCTTTTTTAGCTACGGTAGGTTCAACCAGTCCTTATATCGGTTTGTTTGGCACCGTTTGGGGGATTATGAACTCTTTTCGCGGTTTGGCTAATGTTCATCAGGCAACACTGGCATCTGTTGCGCCGGGTATATCTGAAGCATTGATAGCCACTGCGATAGGTCTTTTTGCCGCCATTCCTGCGGTTATCGCTTATAACCGATTCTCTGCTAAAACTGAAACGCTGATGAACAGCTACGAAACTTTCGCAGACGAATTTTCCAGCGTGTTACACCGTCGTGTGCACACATCCAGCTGACCTGTAATGGGCTGATATTATGATTCGCAGAGCTAAAACGAAGCGTAAGCTCAATGCCGATATCAATGTAGTACCTTACATTGATGTGATGATGGTATTGCTGGTTATTTTCATGATTACCGCGCCAATGTTAACCCAGGGCGTTGATGTAGAACTGCCTAAAGCGAGTTCAGATCCTGTCGATACCCAGGACAGTGAGCCCGTTATTGTGACTGTTGATAAGGATGGGCAGTATTTTATCGATGTAGGGGGTGATCCGCTTGCGCCGGTTGCTGGCGAGGTTATCGAAGAACGGGTTAGTAAAATTCTTAGTAGCAATCCGAACAAGCTTTTGTTAGTTCGGGGAGATAAAGGGGTTGATTACGATCATGTCATTAAGCTGATGACGCTGCTTCAACAAGCCGGTGCGGAAAGTGTCGGGCTGGTAACAGAGTAGAGTGTTGTGAATTTACGAAGTTATCTCTTACCTGCTTTTCTTGCGCTGATTCTTCATTCGGTGATTCTGAGTGCGTTATTTTATAGCTGGTTTGGCTATGCAGAAGATCATCGACAGCTGACTCCCCGGCATGTAAAAGCGCAAATGGTCGATCTTAAAACGCAAATAAAAGCATCGCAGCAGGCAAAGCAGGTGGAAGCGCGTAAGAAAGCTGACGCTAAGAAAAAAGCAGATGCTAAGAAAAGAGCAGATGCTAAGAAAAGAGCAGATGCTAAGAAAAGAGCAGATGCTAAGAAAAAGGCAGATGCTAAGAAAAAGGCAGATGCTAAGAAAAAGGCAGATGCTAAGAAAAAGGCAGACGCTAAGAAAAAGGCAGATGCTAAGAAAAAGGCAGACGCTAAGAAACAAGCAGCGCTTGAAAACGAGCAAGCGCGTAAAGAAGCTGAAGAGGCTCGCGCAGAGCAACAACGCATCGAGAAGGAAGAGCAGGAAAGAGCGCAAAGGGAGGCTGAGCTGGATGCTGCGATGGCTGAAGAAGAGCGCGAAATGCAGGCTGAGCAGGAGCAGCAAAGCGTTGCGGGCTATCGTGACTATATTGCTTACGAGATAGAACAAAACTGGAGGCGTCCTCCAAGCGCCCGCAACGGTATGAAAGTTTCGTTGGCCCTGCATCTGTTGCCGACAGGGGAAGTTGATAATGTCTATGTGGTTAAAGGCAGTGGCAATAATCATTTTGATGAAAGTGCAATTCGCGCGGTGAAGCGTGTAGGGCGGTTTTCAAAGTTACAAGAAATGGATCCGGTTCTGTTTGACCGTTACTACCGAAAGTTTAATCTGGAATTTATTCCGTCAGATCTACGCAGGTGATCAGTGATGCAACGTAGTGTTATGTTTATCTTTTTATGTTTATTTAGCCTGCTGGTACGGGCCGAACTCACCATAGAAATTACTCAGGGTGTGGATGAACCAACTCCGGTTGCTGTTGTTCCTTTCGCCTGGAGTGG
>JAIBCZ010000129.1 GCA_024679645.1 Amphritea sp. | reverse complement strand
TTTAACATCAATGTGGAGCGGCTATCCACGGAACTGGTCAGCGGTTCGATGTCTGCAGAAGAACTATTCAAAGCAGAAGCGGATTTGACCGTACCAACTAACGTTGACCTGGATGATTTGCAGCAATCTCTGGAAGATATCGCCAGCGATCTGATGGTTGATATTACCCTCAACTAACAGCCACTAAGCAAGAAAAAATAAATCAAAAAAACCCGCAGCTTGCGGGTTTTTTTATACCTGGCCATTCAATAAATAGCCACACTGTTAACGTCGTCTATCAGCCCCGCTGTGACAACATCAACTCCGCACGGTCACAAGCTTTGCGTACCTGGTTTGGCGCCGTGCCACCAATATGATCACGAGCACTGACCGAGCCATCCAGGGTCAGGACATCAAACACATCCGCAGTAATCTGATCGGAGAACTGCTGTAGCTCTTCCAGGGTCATCTCACCCAGGTCTTTATTCTGCTCAATACCATAAGCCACCGCCTTACCCACAATCTCATGGGCATCACGGAATGGAATCCCTTTGCGGACCACATAATCCGCCAGATCGGTTGCCGTCGAAAAGCCGCGCAGCGCAGCTTCACGCATATTCTCACGCTTCGCTTCAATCGCAGGCACCATATCAGCAAACGCACGCAGGCAACCTTTTACCGTATCGATCGCATCAAACAGCGGCTCTTTATCTTCCTGGTTATCTTTATTGTAAGCCAGCGGCTGAGACTTCATCAGCGTCAGCAATGACATCAGATGACCGTAGACCCGGCCACTCTTACCCCGTACCAGTTCAGGCACATCCGGATTCTTCTTCTGCGGCATAATAGAAGAACCGGTACAGAAGCGGTCTGGCAGGTTGATAAAGTTGAATTGTGCTGAAGCCCACATTACCAGTTCTTCCGAGTAACGAGTCATATGCATCATCATGATGCTGGACGCGGCACAAAATTCAATCGCGAAATCCCGGTCCGAGACAGAATCCAGGGAGTTTTCAGTCGGCGCGGTAAAGCCCAGTAGTTCGGTGGTCATTTGCCGGTCAATCGGATAGGTTGTTCCCGCTAACGCAGCAGCGCCCAGCGGCAGAATATTTACCCGCTTGCGGCAATCTGCAAAACGCTCATAATCGCGACTCAGCATCTCAAACCAGGCCATCAAATGGTGACCAAAAGTAACCGGTTGCGCTGTTTGCAAGTGAGTGAAGCCCGGCATAACAGTATCCGCTTCCTGACGAGCCAGGCCGATAATCCCCTGTTGCAGCCGGGTAATCTCAGCCAGAACATGATCAACCTCTTCACGTACATACAGACGAATATCGGTTGCCACCTGATCATTACGCGAACGTCCGGTATGCAATTTTTTTCCGGTAACGCCAATCTTTTTGGTCAGAGCCGCCTCGATATTCATATGAACATCTTCCAGCTCAATCGACCATTCAAAGTTGCCGCTTTCGATATCAGATTGAATTTCACTCAGTCCCTGCAGAATATCTGCGCACTCAGCCTCAGTCAGAACGCCGACTTTAGTCAGCATCTTGGCATGAGCAACTGAGCCCTCGATGTCCTGCTTATACATCCGCTGATCAAACTGAACAGATGCCGTAAAACGTGCAACAAAGGCATCTGTAGGCTCATTAAAACGGCCGCCCCATTGCTGATTGGTTTGTTCTTCACTCATGCTGAAACCTCAAATCTTTCATCCGCACACTTAGCTGTCGGATCTTGTCCTGAATCAATGGCGGGCATTATACAGCAACCCACCCCCCTACCGCATGTCTGATCAGCTGCTCACTGGCTACTTATCTGTTAAAATCGATAATTATTTTGCATAGCTGACCGGGCAACCGCCCTCCAGGATCCCGTATGACCGATAAAGTAGTCCGTATTGCCACCCGTGAAAGCCCTCTCGCCCTCTGGCAAGCTGAGTATGTTAAAGCTGAGTTAGAAAAGTTTCATCCCGGCATAAAAGTCGAACTGCTGGGCATGACCACCAAAGGTGACGTACTGCTGGACTCGCCACTCTCAAAGATTGGCGGCAAAGGGCTGTTCGTAAAAGAGTTGGAAGTTGCGATGTTGGCGAATGAAGCCGATATCGCCGTCCACTCAATGAAGGATGTACCGATGGAGTTTCCGGAAGGCCTCGGACTGGCAGTCATCTGCCCACGGGAAAAACCTACCGACGCCTTTGTTTCCAACAATTACAAAGTACTGGATGAACTCCCACAAGGCGCTGTCGTCGGCACATCATCATTACGCCGGGAAGCACAGATACGCGCAAAGCGCCCCGATCTACAGATCAAGACCCTGCGTGGCAACGTCAATACCCGGCTGCGTAAGCTGGATGAAGGTCAGTACGACGCGATTATTCTCGCTACCGCAGGCCTTATGCGCCTGAAAATGAATGACCGCATCGCCAGCGAAATCACTCCGGAGGAGAGCCTGCCAGCCGGTGGACAGGGTGCTGTCGGTATCGAATGCCGCCTGGATGACACAGCTACTCTTGAACTGCTAAAACCGCTACACGATCCGGAAACCGCTTACCGGGTTATTGCCGAACGGGCGATGAACCGTCGTTTAGAAGGCGGCTGCCAGGTACCTATCGCCTGCTTCGCCACCCTTAACGATGCCGGTGATGAACTCTATCTGCGCGGACTGGTTGCAAGCACCGATGGTACTGAGATTCTGCGGGACGAGCTGCGTAACAGCCCGGATAATGCTGAAGCGATGGGTATCGAACTGGCTGAACGCCTGTTGGATGCTGGCGCGGCAAAAATTCTGGCGGCCGTTTATCAACAGAATGCTTAAACCCCGGATACTGGTCACCCGGCCTGCACATCAGGCGGCCGGGCAAGCAGCATTACTGGAAACCTTAGGCGCTGAACCGGTGCTATTGCCCCTACTGGAGATCACGCCGGTCGACGCATCAGATCCTGACTTTAACCTGTTAAAAAGCAAAGTGATGGATCTCGATCTATATCACAAGGTTATTTTCATCAGCGCTAATTCCGCCATCTGTGGCATCGATTTGATAGATCAGTACTGGCCACAGCTACCCGTCGGCATCGAATGGCTGGCGATAGGCCGTCAAACAGCAGCGCAGCTCAACAACCTTGGCATCACCGCCACCCAATCCCCGGAGGGCTATGATTCTGAAGCGCTTCTTTCCCTGCCTCAATTGCAGCAGATTGAAACGGATAAAATTCTGATTATGCGCGGCAACGGCGGCCGGGAAACCCTCGCTGAACAACTTACTCAGCGCGGTGCTAAAGTAGATTACGCCAACCTTTATCAGCGCACGGCTCCACACTATACCTCTGAACAGATCAGCAGTATTATCGGTAACGTAAGCAGCCGTAGTACTTACAGCGCTAAGCCCCTCTCCGCTATTCTTATCACCAGCGGGGAAGCGCTGAACAACCTGACGCATCTAATTGCAGATCACAATCTCAAAAAACTTCTGCATACAACATTGGTTGTACCCAGTGAGCGAGTCGCACGAATTGCAGCCCAGTTAGGCTATACTCGGGTTATTACCGCCAGCGGGCCGGACAATCAGGCGATGGCAGAAACAGTTTTATCGACTATCGATATGGATGACAGAACATGAAAAAAAGCGGGAATAACAATCCAGCCACTTCCGACAAACAAGCCGAAGTGATTGAGGGAGAACTGATCGAAAAGGAGAGCCCCGCCGATACCGAAGAGAAATCGGCTAAAAAGCCGGCAGAGAAGCCGACTACAAAAGAAAAAACGGCTAACAAACAGAAAAAAGTACCACCTAAAGACCCCGAACACACAGCCGCACAGTCACCTAAAAACAAACCAAGCTGGGCTGGCCGAATTGCACTCCTGCTGGCATTGATTGCACTGGCCGGCGTGGGTTACCTGTATTGGCTTCAGCTTCAGGCAGCTTCTGTCATGGAACAACGCCAACAAGACGCTGCAACAAAACTGAATAGTTCAATGCAAGGCAGCCAGCAACAGCTGACACAACAGATTAACGCACTGACTCAAAAACTATCGACTCTGGAAGGTAAGGCTGCTCAAGAGCAAGGTAATATTGCTGAGCTGCAAACCCGTCTGACCCGTAGCATCCAACAAGTTACCGCAGAGCAGAAAAATACCCGCGAAGACTGGCTGCTGGCAGAGGTTGAATACCTGCTACGACTCGCCAATCAACGGGTACTGATGGAACAGACCCCTAAAGGCGCATTGCAGCTGTTACGCTCTGCCGACAAAATTCTCAGCGAAACCGACGATGTCACCATCTACGCAATACGTAAGGCGGTAGCAGCCGATATCGCTGCCCTTGAAGCCGTACCCGAGCTGGATACTGAAGGCGTATTCCTGCGGCTGGGAGCACTCAATGCTCAGGTGGATCAGCTTCAGGTTGTGCCGCTAACCGAGCAGCATAAATTGCCAGAACTGGTGAACGAAGTGACCAGCGACGAATTTGCCTCTACCTGGGGTGCTGATATGAAACAAGCCTGGGCCACTGTCGCCAGTAAATTCGATCAACTGGTCGTTATTCAAGATCGCAGTGAACCGGTAGAGCCTCTGCTCTCCCCTCAGCAAAGCTATTACCTGCAGCAGAATCTGCACCTGATGCTTGAACAGGCACAACTGTCTCTGCTTCAGCATAAGCCCAAAAGCTACCTTAATAGCCTGACGAAAGCCCAGCAGTGGGTCGGCACTTATTTTGAACAAAATCACAGTAACACCCAGGCCCTGCTGAAAGCCCTGAAAGATCTGGAACAGGTACAGGTGGCCCCACAGATGCCGAATATTTCCGGTTCACTGGCTACCCTGAAAAGCTACCTCAAACAGATGCGTACGCTGAAAGAGGGGGCTGCCTGATGAAACGCATATTTATCCTGCTGCTGGTTATCATGTTTGCCGGCACCTGGCTCGGCCAGAAGATGATTCAGGACTCAGGTTACACCCTGCTTGCCTATGGTCAGACCACGATTGAAATGAGCCTCTGGGTATTTATGGTAATAGCGGTCGCGCTATTCTTTGCGCTTCACTGGGGCTTAAACCTGCTCAGCCGTTCACTTAAGTCAGGCACTACGCTAAGACTCTGGAGCGGCAGCCGCAAAAGCCGGATCGCCCATAACAAAACCCTCAAAGGTTTAATCGCGCTGTCAGAAGGCAACTGGTGGAAAGCCCAGCGACTGCTGACCCTGTCAGCCGATAACGCCGATCTGCCAATGATTAACTACCTTGCCGCTGCCCGTGCTGCTCAGGAACAGGGCGAAGACGATGTCTGCGACGAGTTGCTACAAAAGGCCAGAGCCTCAGCCCCTGAAGCCGAGACTGCCATCAGCATTTTTCAGGCCGAGACACAACTCTCCCGCGGCCAGCTGGAACCCTGTCTGGCAACCCTGCTCAACCTTCGCCAACGCTCGCCTAAGCATACCTATGTCCTGAAGTTGCTATGCGAGGTCTATATCCAGCTGGAAGACTGGCCGTCGTTGAAGACACTGATTCCAGAACTGCGAAAGCGGAAAGCCCTGAAGCCCGAGAAGCTAACCAAAACCGAACAACTTTGTTTTCAAAAGCTCCTGGAACAGAGTATCGCCCTGCCCGACGGCACGGCGGCTGAAGACAAACGTAAAGCACTGGGTGAAACCTGGCATAACATGCCCTCCCAGCTGACCAACGATGATGTACTGGCCCGCCATTACACCACGCTGCTGGTCGACATCGGCGCAGAAGCCAAAGCCGAACCAGTGCTGAAAGGCCTGATCAAAAACCACTGGGATGACGAACTGGTGAACCTTTATGGCCGCATCGAAGGAGACAATCCTAAAAAGCAACTGGATACCGCCCGCAGCTGGTTAAAAGACTATCCACTCAACCCCGACCTGCTACTCACACTGGGCCGCCTGTCACAGCGTAACGAACACTGGGGCAAAGCCATCACCTACTTCGAACAAAGCCTGGAGCAAAGCCCCAGAGCCGAGACACTGAGTGAATTGGCGCGGCTGCTAAACAACCTTGGCGAAACTGATAAAATGCGCGCCCTGATGGAAAGACATCTGGGCGTAATTGGGGGCGGCTTGCCGGCGCTGCCGTTGCCACAAAAAGGCACACGCTTGGCTTCGCCAACCGCTTAGCCTTTTTGAGTGGCTCGACGTCGCTTCGCGACTTGCTCGTAGTTCGTTGCTCGAAAAAGCGGAAAGAAAAAAGCATGAA
>JAIBCZ010000168.1 GCA_024679645.1 Amphritea sp. | reverse complement strand
CTTCTTTTTCAGCTTGCGCCTTAACCAGACCAGAGCCTGGCACCACCAGCGCCTGAATAATATTTTCAGCGACTTTGCGCCCTTTAACGACCTTAGCCGCATCACGCAAGTCTTCAATTCGCGAGTTAGTACAAGATCCGATAAACACCCGATCTAACTGAATGTCCGTTATCTTCTGATCTGCCTGAAGACCCATATAAGTCAGTGCCCGGTTAATACCGTCGATCTTAACCTGCTCTTTCTCTGCCTCTGGGTTAGGAACTTGCCCGGAAACCCCAACAACCATTTCGGGTGACGTCCCCCAGGTCACTTGTGGTTCAATATCCGCAGCATTGATTTCAACCACCGCATCAAACTCAGCATCAGCATCTGATACAAGATCCCGCCATTCAATAACCGCAGCATCCCAATGCTCACCTTTTGGCGAAAAAGGACGACCCTCAAAGTAATCAATAGTGATCTCATCAACCGCCACCAGACCGACCCGTGCACCGGCTTCAATCGCCATATTACAGACGGTCATACGGCCCTCCATCGACATCGCGCGGAAGACATCACCGCCGAATTCGATAGCATAGCCAGTGCCACCTGCGGTACCGATTACACCGATAACATGCAGCACAACATCTTTAGGGGTCACACCAAGACCAAGCTCACCGTCAACACGTACTAACATATTACGCATCTGTTTAGTAATCAGACACTGGGTTGCCAGTACATGCTCTACTTCGGACGTGCCCACACCGTGAGCTAACGCACCCAGCGCACCCAGGGTAGCGGTATGGGAATCACCACAGACAGCGGTGCTACCCGGCAGAATAGCACCCTGCTCCGGTGCCATTACATGAACGATACCCTGACGATGATCATTCATCTTAAATTCAAGGATACCGAATTCGTCACAGTTCTCATCCAGTGTTTTGACCTGAATCTTAGAAACCGGATCGACAATCTCGTCTACACCACCAGAACGCTCAGTCGTCGGCACATTGTGATCCGGCGTTGCGATATTTGCATCGATACGCCATGGTTTACGACCCGCAATTCGCAGCCCTTCAAACGCTTGTGGCGATGTCACTTCGTGCAACACCTGACGATCGATATAGATCAATGAACTACCATCTTCGTTAGTACGCACTAAGTGCGACTCAAAGAGTTTGTCGTATAACGTTTGTCCAGCCATGTGGGATTCCTCACTGCATCTTTGTAACCGGCTGTTCTACGCACAGCCTTTAGTATGCTGCAATCCTAGTGCAGCATTAATCAGAAAACAAATTCATATTTTTTATAGTTTGCATTCCATTATGGAATACCTAAACTATTCCTCACAACAGAGGATGAGCATTATGGATACAGGTTCGTTACAAGCGTTCGTTGCAGTCGCTGAAACCGGTTCGTTTTCTCGCGCTGCCGAACAACTTTTTCTGACACAGTCGGCCATGAGTAAACGCATATCGATACTTGAACAGCAACTCGATTGCCGCTTATTTGATCGAATTGGCCGAACAGTCAGCCTGACAGAGGCCGGACAGGAGCTCCTGCCACGAGCCCGAAAAATATTACTGGAGCTTGAAGATGCGCGACGCTCTTTAAGCAACCTTAGCGGTGAAATAAGCGGCAGCCTCTCAGTAGCCGCCAGCCACCATATCAGCCTGCATCGCCTGCCGCCGATATTGCGCCAATTCACCCGGGAGTGCCCAGAGGTTAAACTGGACCTGCGCTTTGATGAGTCCGAAATCGCCTATGACAACGTGCTCAGAGGCAATCTGGAGATCGCCCTGATCACCCTATCTCCGAACCCGGACCCTAACATACTCTCCCAGATAGTCTGGCAGGATAAGTTACACTACGTAGTTGCCTCCGATCACCCGCTAGCCCAGTTAAAACGGGTTACCCTCGAACAGCTCACGGGCTATCCGGCAATTCTGCCTGGGACGGCCACCTTCACCCGACTCATTGCAGAGCAACCCTTTGCAAAACTTAACCTGCAACCCGATATCGCCATGTCGACAAATTATCTGGACACGATCAAAATGATGGTCGAGATCGGGCTGGGCTGGTCACTGCTACCAGAGACCATGAGTGAACATAACCTCAGGGTGTTAAATGTTGATGCTCCACCGGTCAACCGCGAGCTGGGTTACATTACACATAAAGAGCGAACACTGAGTAATGCTGCAAGACACTTTATACACCTTTTGGATCAAGCGGCAGAAAAGGGTTCATAAACCTAACTCAGTTCTTTAATATGATGAGCAGACCTCTAGCTTGGATATGGATGATGACTGATAGCTCTGACACAGGAACCGACTCGGCCACCGACTCAAATGCGACTAACTGGCTACAAGAGCAGTTACAGCAATGGCAGGAGACGCTCCAGGCAAACAGCCCTGCAGCCGGAGACTCATGGCAAAGCTTTTTAAACAGCATCCAAGCCCCGGATATGACAGACTTCTCGGATCAGCAAGCCAACTTGATCGGCCTGGTTAAAACGCAAACCGATCAGTTCAGTCGCTTTACCGAAGCACTGCTGCAATCAAAAAAGCAATCTGCAGATAAACCAGGAATATCTGAGTCAGAACAACCTGCACTGGACACTGACTCACTTGTCGACCAGTTCCAGGACTATATGCAAGCGCAGTGTAACGAACTCCTGAGCCGCCAATGGAATATTCCCGAACCATTAGCATCAATATTTAAAAACTCACTCCTGACGGCGGAATCACTCGAATCAACACCCATGCGCCAAATACTGGAACAGTTGGCAAAGTCCCCTGAAATAGGCAGCGGCTCATACAGCCCGGCTCAGATGAGATCAGTCGCTCAGGCCTGCATCGATTATCAGGATGCGCTGGGAGACTATCTGCAACAATACGATCAAATTTTCAATCAGACCGGTGATGATCTCAAGCAACTGCTGCAAAATCAGGACACTGAGATAGACAGCGTCAAAGCGCTGCAAAATCTCTGGGTTGATTGTTACGAAAAAGCCTACCGTGACACCGTCTTTACCGATCAATATCAGAACAGCCACAGCGGCGTCAGCAACAGCCTGAATCGGGTGCGAAAACTGGCATTCAACAGCCGTGACAAGAAGCTTAAAGAGCTTGGCCTGGTCACCCGGGAAGAACTTGATAGCGCTATTCGTCAGCAACATAAGATGCGTAAACAGCTGAGACAGCAACAACGAAAGATCGACGAATTACACAGCATGCTCGGCGAGTTGAAAGCCCCAGCACCATCCGGCAAGAAAAGCAGCAGAGGAAAGCCTCAATGAGTGGATTTAAATTTAGCCCGGAGAAGCTCACCGAAGAGTTGAGTCAGTTCAATGAGCAACTGCTGCAAAGTTTTAGCACCCTGCAATCTCTTGACGATATCGATGTTGGTCAGACGCCTAAAGAGGTTATCTATAAAGAAGACAAGCTGCAGCTGTTTCATTACAAAAGCGAAAAAACACCAGGACGCAAACGCTGTAAAACGCCTTTATTGATCTGTTATGCGCTGGTCAATCGCCCCTATATGGTCGATTTGGATCAGGAGCGTTCTTTTGTTAAACGCCTTTTAGAACTCGGCATCGATATCTATCTGATCGACTGGGGCTATCCTGACGCGGCTGATCGCTACCTGGATATGGATGACTACATCAACGGCTATATCAATAACTGTGTCAATCAGGTGTTACAAGATTCTGGGCAGGAGCAGATCAATCTGCTGGGCATCTGTCAGGGGGGCAGTTTAAGTCTGTGCTATACCGCGCTCAACCCGAATAAAGTTAAAAACCTGATCACGATGGTCACCCCGGTAGACTTTAAAACCCCGGATAATATGCTTAGCCATCTAACCCAGCAGATCGACGTAGACCTCGCCGTAGAGACCTACGGCAATATCCCCGGCGCCATGCTAAACGATGCTTACAATGCGCTGATGCCGATGCGACTTGGACTGCAGAAAAATCTTAATATCCCCCGGCAACTAAAAGATCAGGCTTCAGCGCTGAACTTCCTGCGCATGGAAAAATGGATCTATGACAGCCCCGACCAGGCCGGAGAGATGTTCCGTCAGTTTTTAATCACCTTCTTTAAAGAGAACGGCTTCATCAATTCATCGGTCACCGTGGCCGATCAGGCAATAGATCTGAAGAAGATATCCCAACCGCTGCTGAATGTGTTTGGCAGTTCCGACCATCTGGTCCCCCCTGCTGCCTCCCGAGCCCTTAGTGACCTAACCGCAAGCCGCGATTATACGGAATATGAAGTCGCTTCCGGCCATATCGGGGTATTCGTATCAGGCAAATCACAAACCGAAGTCGCACCCAACATCGCAAAGTGGCTTAAAGAGCACGATTAAGCTGAATTAAAGCGCTCTTTATTTCAGCGCTAACTGAAAATTTTGCTTTTTTCCGCCGGATTTCTCATCTAAAATCCGCCCATTATTTCTCGTACACAAAAACCTACCGGTTTTAGCTGGAGTTTACGACGTTGCCATCCAACGGAAAAATCAAACTACAGGGTTTTAATAACCTCACAAAAAGCCTGAGCTTTTGTATCTATGATGTCTGCTATGCCCAGACCCCTGAACAGAAAGCGGAGTACATCGAATATATCGATGAGCAATATAACGCCGACCGCCTGACAGAGATCCTCACAGAAGCCTGCGAAATCATCGGCGCTACGGTGTTAAACGTTGCACGACAGGACTATGAGCCTCAGGGTGCCAGCGTCACCATTCTGGTTGCTGAAGAGCCTATCAAAGATTCAGATAATGTTGATACCACCGAGAAACCGGGCCCCCTGCCTGACTCTGTGGTCGCCCATCTGGATAAGAGCCATATCTGCGTACACACCTACCCTGAAGCACATCCGGATGATGGGATATGCACCTTCCGCGCCGATATCGAAGTCTCTACCTGCGGCATCATTTCGCCTCTGAAAGCCCTGAACTACCTGATCCACAAGCTGGATTCAGATATCGTCACAATGGATTACCGCGTACGCGGCTTTACCCGCGATGTAAACGGCGTAAAACATTACATTGATCATGATATTAATTCGATCCAGAATTTTATCAGCCAAGATATCCGCGATCAGTATCAGATGGTCGATGTGAACGTCTATCAGGAAAACATCTTCCACACCAAAATGATGCTCAATGATGTTGATCTGAACACCTATCTGTTCGGCACCACCACCGCCGACCTCACCGGACGTGAAGTTGAAGAGATTAACGAGCGCCTCTATAAAGAGATGAACGAAATCTTCTATGG
>JAIBCZ010000277.1 GCA_024679645.1 Amphritea sp. | reverse complement strand
GCACCATTACTAGCATCGTTAGCACGGACCTGATCAGACAATTCTGCGATAGAAAAGTCATCTTTTTGAATTGATATACTGTCTTTAAACAAAGCTCTCTCCAAACCACACCTTAAACTACAGCCAAAAGCGGCGTTAAATGATAAAGTTATCCGCTTAATCTGCCTGCTAAGAACCAATTAATGATTAAATTTTACTGAGGTCGAGCATTTCAGCATAGCAGACATGGTCACAAGCTTTTAATATACGGAATACCGAATGCGTTGGACACCCCACGCCACTGTGGCAACGATAATTGAAAAGAATGGAACCTTTCTTTGTGTCGAAGAGCAATCCGTCTCTCGCGGAGAGCTGGTTATTAACCAACCTGCCGGACATATAGAGGCGGGGGAAACCTTTATCCAGGCAGCTATCCGTGAAACATTAGAAGAAACTGGCTGGACAGTATCTCCGACCGCATTAGTCGGCATTTATGTCTATACGGCCCCTGCTAATGGCATCACTTATCACCGCTACTGCTTTGTCGCTCAAGCTGATACCTATGATGCTGATCGACCTCTGGATACCGGGATTGAGCAGGCACTCTGGCTTAGCCGTGAAGAACTGGAACAACGGCGCAGTCAATTGCGCAGCCCTATGGTTACCCGATGTATCGATGATTACTTAGCCGGTATACGCTACCCACTTGAGCTCATCATCGAAGAGAGTGTCGTTTAATCAGTTTCTCTCCATGCAGCATTGAATTCGGCGACTCTGGTCGCATATAAATACAAGTATTTAACTGTTTTTAAGGTCACCCAAACGCCCTATGTCAGATCCAGCAAATATTAAAGTTATCGTCGGCATGTCCGGCGGCGTTGATTCATCGGTTTCAGCACTCCTGCTTCAACAGCAAGGGTATCAGGTCGAAGGCCTGTTTATGAAAAACTGGGACGAGGACGATGGTACCGATTACTGCACTGCCATGGATGATCTGGCTGACGCTCAGGCGGTAAGCGATAAGCTGGGTATAAAATTACATACCGCTAATTTCGCTGCTGAATACTGGGACAATGTATTCGAGCACTTCCTCGAAGAGTACAAAGCTGGCCGAACTCCGAACCCCGATATCCTCTGTAACCGGGAAATCAAATTTAAGGCCTTCCTTGAGTACGCAAAGGCACTGGGTGCTGACATGATCGCCACTGGTCACTATGTTCGCCGGGGAGACCTTAACGCTAAAGCGGCCTTATTTAAGGGCCTCGATAACAACAAAGATCAAAGTTACTTCCTTCATCAGGTTGGCAGTAACGAATTAGCACTGACACTGTTTCCTGTCGGCGAGCTGGAAAAGCCAGCAGTGCGTCAACTGGCAGAGCAGCACGATCTGGTAACCCACGATAAAAAAGATAGCACGGGCATCTGCTTTATTGGCGAGCGCCGCTTTACCGATTTTCTTAAGCAATACCTGCCGGCTCAACCAGGCAATATTGAAACACCTGAAGGCGATGTAATTGGCCAGCACCAGGGGCTTATGTATCACACTATTGGTCAGCGTCAGGGGCTGGGTATAGGTGGATTAAAAAACTACCCTGAAGAGCCCTGGTTTGTTGCCGAGAAAGACCTGGAGCGCAATGTCTTAGTCGCGGTTCAGGGCCAGCAACATGACCTGCTGTTCAGTAACTGGCTGGGTGCCAGTGATCTCTTCTGGATCAGCGGTGAAAAGCCAGCACTGCCTTTCAGCTGCCGGGCAAAAGTACGCTACCGTCAGGCTGATCAGGCCTGTACAGTGATGGCTGAGGGTGATGGGTACAGAATAGAGTTCGAAGAAGCACAGAGAGCCGTGACTCCGGGCCAGTCTGTCGTCATCTACAGTGGCGAAGTTTGCCTCGGCGGTGGCGTTATAGAAACCACCGGCAAAGCATAAGGAGACAGGTAAGCGATATGTCCAGAACAGACGACCAGCAGGCTATTGCCCTAGCGGGACTATTTCAGGCAGCAAGCCTGGTTGAGCAGATTTCTACGCGCGGCATGGTGCCTCAGAACAGTTTTGAAACTTCTTTGGCCAGTATTTTTGTCACAAACCCTGATTCCACAGAAGAGATCTATGGTGGCGCTCAGGATCTATCGATCAACCTAAGCCAGGGCTTTCGGGGGCTTCAGGAGCTTCTGGATAAAACCAGGTCAGACCAGAATGCTGACGTCATTCGTTATGGCTTAAGCCTGATGCACCTTGAACGCAAACTTAGCAAACGTCCAGACCTGCTGCAGAAAATTGGTGAGCGAATTGACACAATTTCCCAGCAAGCTAATTACTTTTCCGAAGCGGGAACTGAACTGACCGAAAATCCGGGTGCAATTACCCACCCTTCTGTGGTTGCCAACCTTGCAAGCTTGTATCAGGACACCCTGAGTACATTCAATTTTAGAATTCAGGTAACCGGTGAGCCACGTCACCTTCAAAATGCTGAAAATGCCGCAAAGATTCGCGCATTATTACTCGCAGGCATTCGTGCCGCGATGCTATGGCGCCAGGTTGGTGGTAAGCGCTGGCACCTGTTATTTTTTAAATCCCGGCTACGACCCGCGGTAAAGCGAATAAGCCGCCGGACTGATTCCTGAGACCGTCTCAACATAGATAAAGTTAATAAACAAAAAAACACGCTGCATATTTTCCCTGCGCGCTGAATTTAGCTATAATTCGCGCTCAAAATTTAACTCCGTCAGGTATTTACTCGATATGGATCTATCTTCTCTTTCTGCGATCTC
>JAIBCZ010000102.1 GCA_024679645.1 Amphritea sp. | reverse complement strand
CAGCCATTCACGTAGTCCTAATTCCATCGCCCGATGCTACCCTTTTTCAAATTTATATGCGTGGTTCGTCATCTCTATTATGCCGAACGCTATTGCTCATTCTACAACTTGATCAATCGATAGTTCTAATATATCAACTTGTTCATGAACAGCAACAGGAGAAATCATTCCGCTCAAATCTCCAGCTGCGGGTCGAGGTTCACCTGACGCAGATATACGCGCAATAACCTCAACCTGATCGGCAGAAGAGAGCAATGCATCCGGGCTCATAGAAAGGCTATCATCCAAGACCAAAGAGACAGGCAGATCGGCAACCGTTAAGCGTTTTGCTGCTAAAGGCATGCGGCCACCCACCGGGCGAGCAAAAATAAAGACGGTCATATCAGGCTTAACCCGGCTCTGTAACTCGGGAGTTAAACTAACTGCCAATTCCAGCTTTACTCCAGCAGCCTCAGGCAGATCCGGAACAGTTTCACCCGCCGCAATGAGTTTATCCCGGGCAGAGCGTACGCCGGATCTCAAAGAATCAGCCTGCTCACCCGTTGCATTACGTAATCCCTTCTGCCAGAACTCCATCGCATCGCGGTAATTACCCGTTTCATAGGCCTCTATCCCTAACAGGCCCAGTGCCGTCACTTCAAAAGGCTCTAGCGTCAGGGTTTTTTCAACTTCCTTACGAATTTGATCGTTCATTATCCCATTATTGGCAAAGAACAGCGCCTGGGCATATTGACCGTTGACCCCGGCATACTGAGCCGCATCTTTAGGCAGGTATGTCAGCGCATTAGCGTAACCCTCGGCGGCACCCGTATAGTTCTGCATACTCATAAACGTATTCGCTAATAAGTACCAACCTTCAGGATTTTCAGGCTGCTGCGTAAGCTTATCCTGTAACGCAGCGATCGCTTCATCGACTGTAGGCTTCTTACCATTGAAAGGATCAGCCGGTTGGTTCAGAGCAACGGACAAATCATTTGAACGACCATACTTACTGTATAAAGCCAAACCCATCGCGGGTAACAGCATAGCTAATAAAAACGCCGTAATGATTGACTGACGTGTAACATTAATCGCAATCGTTGACGAATTTTCAACCGTATCATCAACATCCTGGAGCAGATTACGTTCCAATTCCAGTTTCAGTGAAGCATAGTTTTCCTGATCCAGGGTTCCAGCCGTCAATTCAGCATCCAGCTCAGACAAGCGTTCCTGATAGATTGTGATATTCAGTTCCCGACGATCAACATCAGGCAAACTCTCAGCCTCTGACTGACGAGCCCGGTATACCGGAAGCAATACAAACGCAACCGCTAACAATGAAAGCAGTGCAATTCCTAACCATAGCGCCGTCATTTATCCTCTTCCTGTTTCAATAGCTGATCAAGTCGCTGTTTTTCAGTATCACTCAAGCTGGTTTTCGGTTTTCCCGGTTCTGCTTTTTTACGCTTACCGCTGACCAATAAAACCACAATTACACCAATCAACAATAACGCTGCTGGTCCATACCAAAGAAGATAAGTCTGATTCGACACCCGTGGTCGATATAGCACAAACTCACCATAGCGAGTCACCATGAAATCGACAATCTGAGCATCGTCAGCATCGTCTTCAAGCATTCTGTGTAACTCAACGCGGAGATCTTTGGCAATAGGTGAGTTAGAGTCAGCAATATTCTGATTCTGGCACTTAGGGCAGCGTAATTCTGCCGCTAAAGACTGGAACCGATCCCGGGTCGCATCATCGCTAAACTCATAAGTATCGATCGCCGCCCCAGCCAAACCACTGAAACAAAGCAACGCAACCAAGCAAAAATTCCGCAGCATCAGTTCAGCTCCAACTGCTTCATTTTCTCACGCAGCTGGCTCCAGACCTTTTCGTCAACAGCCCCCACATGCTTGTAACGAATCACACCCTGAGCATCCAGAATAAAAGTTTCTGGTGCACCATACACACCAAGATTCAAACCAAGCTTACCTTCTGGGTCAAATATATTCAGCACATAAGGGTTCAAGTATTTATCCAGCCAGATCTGCGCCTTAGCTCTATCATCCTTATAGTTAACGCCATAAATGGTGACACCTTCATCACGAGCAATACGATTCAGTTGCGCATGTTCCTGTTTACAGGTTGGGCACCATGTAGCCCAGACATTCAGCAGTGCTGGACGCCCTTTCAGATCAGCCACCGTCAAAACACGCTGTTCATCCAGCAGCGATGTCAGACTAAAATCCGGCATCGGCTTATCTATCAGCGGCGAGGGAATCTTCGTGCTGTCTTTGCCTATTCCATTCCAGAGAAACAGACCCAAACCAACAAACAGAACCAAAGGTAAAATAACTATTAATCGACGCATCAGAGTTCCTATCGAATATATGCCTATCGAAACATCAAATCAGGCAGCTGCACGGGCAGCATCACGCTGGGCTTGTTTACGGTATCGTGGGTCAGTCGCGGCCAATAAACCTCCCGCGGTCATTAACAGGCCGCCGAGCCATAGCCAGCGAACAAAAGGCTTATGCTGAACACGAACAGCCCAGGCGCCATCCCCCAACGGTTCACCCAAAGCGACATACAGATCACGGAACAGCCCCGGATCGATATCCGCTTCCGTCATCACATTGCCTCGTGCAGGGTAAAAGCGTTTTTCCGGGTTCAACTCGCCGTATACTTCACCCTTATACAGGACCCGTATCACGCCCATATCTGAGCTATAGTTAGGACCCTGAACTTTCTTTGCACCGATAAACTCAAACTGATACTCATTAAAGCTAAGCACCTTACCCGGTGCCATTCGCAAATCACGCTCTTCATTGTACGTTGTGACCATCACTACACCGACCACGGCAACAGCCAGCCCGGTATGAGCCAGAATCATGCCAAAATAGCTCCGTGACATACCTGATACCGCAGCTTTCAGACTGCTGCGACCTGAGATCTTTTTCCAAAAATCTCTGACACTACTGAAGACAACCCAAAAGACCAGGGTCATAACACCCGCAACAACAAAATTAAACTCACCCGCATAAAGGTATTGAGCCAATAACCCGGCTATCACACTGGCCACGGCTGGCAACCAAAGCTGTTTCAACAGGAAAGAAACGGACGTATCTCGCCAGCGGGACGCAACGCCTATACCCAGCACACCGGACACAACCAGCATCAATGGAACGAACAGTGAGTTAAAGTACGGCGGGCCCACTGAAATTTTACCCCAGCCCATCGCATCGACAATCAACGGATAGATAGTTCCCAACAGAACCATCATCGCCGACACCACTAACAAAATATTATTGACTAACAACAATGATTCACGAGAAAGCAGCGCAAAGCTTGATTCACTCTTCACATTACCCGCTTTTACCGCGTAAAGAATAAGAGAGCCGCCAATAGTAATGACCAGCAAGGCCAATATAAAATAGCCACGATCAGGATCGGACGCAAAAGCATGTACCGAGGTCAAAACCCCTGAACGCACCAGGAATGTACCTAACAAGCTCAGCGAGAATGCAAAAATCGCCAATAGCACAGTCCAGCTTTTAAAAACGCCTCGTTTCTCGGTCACCGCTAAAGAGTGAACCAGCGCAGTACCGACCAGCCAGGGCATAAAGGAAGCATTCTCTACCGGATCCCAAAACCACCAACCACCCCAGCCAAGCTCGTAATAAGCCCACCAGCTTCCCAGCGCAATTCCCAGAGTCAGAAAAGCCCAGGCAACCGATGTCCAGGGACGTGACCAGCGTGCCCATGCTGAGTCTAACCGTCCCGTTAATAAAGCAGCAATAGCGAAGGCAAAAGCAA
Source organism: Amphritea sp. (assembly GCA_024679645.1). GTDB lineage: Bacteria > Pseudomonadota > Gammaproteobacteria > Pseudomonadales > Balneatricaceae > Amphritea. The sequence continues at coordinate 3,551 of JAIBCZ010000102.1, read as the reverse complement.
CCGAAAAGCCAACATAGCCCATATACAACATAGGCGGGTGGATAATCAGGCCGATATCTTGCAACAATGGATTAAGATCACCACCTTCAACGGGAAACTGTGGTAAATGGCGATCAAATGGGCTGGATGTCATCAGCGTGAAGAGTATGAACCCCACACCGGTAATTCCCATCACCCCAAGCACTCTGGATATAATTTCCAGTGGTAGATTCTTACTTTTAACGGCAACGGCGACTGTCCAGCCACTCAGGATCACGACCCAGAGTAACAGAGAGCCTTCATGCCCCCCCCAGATGGCACTTATCTTATAGTACCAGGGTAATAACGTATTAGAGTTCGTCGCAACATACACAACCGAGAAATCATCAACAACGAAGGAATAGCCCAGACAAAGAATACTGATGATCAGAAAGAAAAACATACCCATCGCTAAGGGGCGGGCATAATTCATCAACAGTGCATTACCTACTGAAGCACCCACCATCGGTACTACCGCTAGTAAAGCAGACATGCAAAGCGCCAGAATCAGCGCGTATTGTCCCAGTTCAGGAATCATCGTTACTGAGCTCCCTTTGCACGCATCTGATCCGGCATTTTACCGGCTTTTTCCAGTGCTTCAGCCACTTCCGGAGGCATATAATTCTCATCATGTTTAGCCAGCACCTCTACTGCCTCGAATATACCTTCGCTGTTCATAGATCCCTGAGCCACTATTCCCTGCCCTTCACGGAACAGGTCAGGCAAAATACCGGTAAAAGTCACCGTCACCGCATTAGCGTAGTCAGTCATATCAAATGTAACTTTAAGACTTTGAGTATCACGTATTACACTGCCTTCAACGACCATGCCTCCCGCTCTTATACGCGTTCCCTCCGGCGCTTTGTTCTCAACAATATCCGTCGGCGAATAAAACAGATTAATATTCTGATTAAGGGCATACATAACCAGCCCAACAGCTATCGCTGCACCAAACACAATAAATAACACGATGATCAGGCGCTGTTTACGTTTCGGGTTCATGACTTCGGTTTCTCCCTGCGCAGCCTGCGGGCCTGCTCGATAAAGATCTGACGCTTGTGCATCAAAGGATTTACTATATTAGAAACAATCACAACCAACGCAATTGCATAGCTCAACCAGACATAGAGACCATGGCCGCCCATGTCGATAAATTCGGCAAATGATTCAAAACTCAAGGTAATTCCCTCAACCGGTAATCAGGTCACGTACCCAGCTGCTACGACGCTCGCGCTGGATAATTTCATTACGTAACCGCAGCATCATTGCCACGGCAAAAAAGCAGTAAAAGCCGATCACCATCACCAACAATGGCACCCACATCTCTGAAGGCATTGCTGGACGTTCAGTCAGCGTAAAAGTCGCGGGCTGATGTAATGTATTCCACCAGTCCACTGAATATTTGATGATAGGAATATTCACCAGCCCTACCAAAGCCAGCACCGCCGTTGATTGGGCAGCAGTCTGGGCATTTTCGATAGCAGAGTTAAGAGCAATAATCCCAAGATAAAGGAAAAACAAAATCAACATTGAGGTCAGGCGTGCGTCCCATACCCACCAGGAACCCCAGGTCGGTTTTCCCCAGATAGCACCTGTCGCCAGCGATAAGATGGCAATGGTTGCGCCAATAGGTGCGCAGGACTTAGCCACCATATCAGCAACTTTCATTTTCCAGATCAGGCCAATCGCGCCAGCTACAGCCATTAACATGTAACAGGATTGCGCCAGTATAGAAGCAGGAACATGGATATAGATTATCCGGAAGCTATTGCCCTGCTGATAATCAGCCGGAGCAAAGACCAAAGCCCAGACAGCCCCTGCCACCAGCATCACTACAGCTGCTATAGCAAAAAACGGTAGTAGTTTTCCTGTAATATCATAACACCAGCGAGGAGAAGCAAGTTGATAGAACCAACGAGGCATCCACTTTTTATCAGCCATTTTTCAACCTTAACGGGTTATTACCCACTTACACTAATTCTTAATGCGGCACCAATTGCCAACGGAGCCATCACCAACCCAAGCGAGAGCATTGCTCCCAAAATGGCAAAATACCCACCTAATGGAAGCCCTGTTACTGCTCCCTGAACTGCCGCGCTGCCAAATATCAGCACAGGAATATAAAGCGGTAGCACTAATAGCGAAATTAGCACTCCCCCTTTGCGCAAGCCAACGGTCAATGCCGCACCTATCGCGCCCACTAAACTCAGCGTAGGGGTTCCCAGTAGCAAACTAATCACCAGGCCACTCATCCCATCTGCGGGTAAAAATAGCATGACACCCAGCAACGGTGCCAACAGCGTTAAGGGCAATCCGGTGAGCATCCAGTGAGCAAGGACTTTAGCCAACACAACCATATAAAGCGGCTGAGGGCTAAGTAGCATTTGCTCCAGAGTGCCATCCTCAAAATCAGAACGAAACAAACTATCCATTGATAATAAGGTCGCCAGCAGCGCAGCGACCCAAACTACACCGGGAGCGACTTCTGCTAAAAATCCAGGATCAGGGCTCACTCCCAGAGGAAACAATGTTGCCACCATCAGGAAGAATATCAGCGGATTGACCAGGTCGCTTTTTCGGCGATAAGAAAGCAACAGGTCTCTTTTTAACGCGCCCAGAAAAGGACCATCGACTTTGTATTCGCTGGCCATCTCATTATTTGCCGGTTGATTAGGCACAGTATCCTTCATAAAGTTCCCGACAATTGATCAAGATTAAGTCGTCGAATTTTATCACCCATCGTCAGCTCATGATGCGTTGTCAGGATGACAGTGCCTCCCTGCTCAGCATGGGCGGCAATTAATATCTCTTTCTCTGCAACACCACGCTTATCAATCGCCGTAAAAGGCTCATCTAATATCCACAACGGCGCACGACTCAAATACAGACGCGCCAGGCTTACCCTTCGATTCTGTCCAGCCGAGAGCGTATGGCAAGGGCTATCTTCGTAGCCACTCAGGCCCACTTTTCCAAGTGCATAATCAAGCTTGGTGATATCAACCCCCGGGTGCATCGACGCATACCAATGCAAGTTTTCCCGTGGCGTCAGGACCGCCTTTACACCGGGTTGGTGACCAAAATACAGCAGCGATTCTCGATAATCCTGAGCACAGTCATACAACGACTGCCCCTGCCAGTAAATATCACCTTCAAAATGACGGGACAAACCGCTCAGGATACGCAATAGCGTTGTTTTACCACTACCATTTTGCCCCTCAACCTGAAGTACTTCACCCGCATTAACTTCAAAATTGAGTGACTCGAATAGCACTCGGTCATCCCGTTCACAGAATAAATTTTCAATTTTCAATCTTAGTGTGGACAACGGAACAACCTCAAAAAAAACGAAACAGACAGAAACACCTTTATAATTAGTAATATCCGCCGAAAGCAAGGCATTATATACAAAATAAAGTGTCGAAGGGCATAACTGAGTCAAAAGAACTATAAGCTATACCGGAGGTCGCTAAGAAAACGATTATGCTGAATCCTTTAAGCGTCCAGAGCTTACAAACCAACACCGGTAAATCACT
>JAIBCZ010000038.1 GCA_024679645.1 Amphritea sp. | reverse complement strand
CCTGCTTTGGGAACACCTGGACGAGCTTGGCCAGCCTGACCTGGGAATTAGCCGTCTGGTACTTTTCTACCGCAATGACTCAGTCGAGATTGAACTAATGCTACTAGATAACCCTGTTAACCAGAGCATTGATCTCGCCGATCTGGAATGCCGCCTTAACCTGTTATTTAAACAACATGAATGGTTTAGAAGCATCCACCTTTGGCAGGGTACTCAACCCGCTAAGTTATAATGAGTTACAAACGCCCTGCCGGTGCTCACCTGAACGAGATAGAGATTAATCGAAGCCGGTTTATCTGTTATATACAACCGGTAAATAACCGGGCAGAAGCCGACAGTTTTATCTCAATAACTCGGCAACGTCACCCCAAAGCGAATCATAACTGCTGGAGTTATATCGCCGGTACGCCAGATGATGTGCATCAATGGAATGCCAGTGATGACGGTGAGCCAAAAGGCACCGCAGGCCAACCCATGCTGAATGTGCTGCGACATAACAATCTTGGTAACATCTGCGCGGTCGTGACACGTTATTTCGGAGGCATTAAACTCGGAACCGGCGGCCTTGCGCGAGCATACTCACAAGCGGTTCAGGAAGCGCTTAAAGAGCTACCTACCCAACTAGTAGTACCTATGCTTGATGTAGCCCTCACTGCACCTTATGGCCTCACTGGCGAAGTTGAGCAGCTCATCTCGCAATTCAAACTGGCTCACTGCGAACGTCATTTCAACGCTCAACTCCTGATAACAGGTAAGCTCGCCACCTCTCTGGAAGCTGAATTCAGACAAGCCCTGACGCCCTATCAACATCTGATTGAAATCAAAATCAGTTAAGCTTGCCTCTGAATACCATCGAATGCGCGACCTCCAGTGCTTTACTACGCTGTTCATGGCAATAATCATCAGGCACCAGCTCAAGAATTCGTAAGCGACTGAGAATATCATTAACAATTGGGTTAAGGCCGATCAGATGAACATCCCGGCCGACCTGTTGCGCTTCCAGAATCATATCTTCAATCGCCAACGCAGTAGACACATCAATCAAAGGTACTCGGCTAAAATCCATTAACAAAGCATCATGGGGACGAAGACCTTCTAACTTCGTTGATAAACCTTTAGCCGCAGCATAACTAATCGGCCCATCAAATTGATACAATACGACCCTTCCCTTTGTTTCAGCCAGTAACTGGCGTTCTCGCTCAGAGAGTCCTTCATCATTACCAGCATGACTATCGATGACTCGAATACTGTCTAACTGGTTATCTGAAAGCCGTTTGACCGTTACAACATTGGCAATAAACACACCGACAAAAACAGCGGTAACAAGATCGACCATAACCGTCAAAACAAGTACTAATAACATCAGACCAGACACAAAAATCGGCGCCCGGTGAAGTCGCAACAGGAATCGCCAATCGATAATATCCAGACCCACTTTAATCAGAATCCCCGCCAAAACAGCATGGGGGATATTCTCAGCTAAGGGAGCAGCACCCAATAAAATACCGCTGAGCACAATCGCATGAAAGACACCGGCCAACGGTGTACTACCACCCGCTTTAATATTTACCACAGTACGCATGGTTGCCCCCGCTCCCGGCAGACCTCCAAACATCCCCGCAAATACATTACCAATGCCCTGGCCAATCAACTCTTTATCAGAATCATGATGGGATTTCGTCATATTGTCAGCAACCAGGGAAGTCAGCAGAGAATCAATGGACCCCAATACTGCCAGCATCAATGCTGCAAGAAACATCTCACTCAGGATCTCCATCGAAAAAACAGGTATTATCAGTTCCGGTAAACCGGTCGGAATTTCTCCAATAACGGCGAGATTACGATCACCATGGAATAACTGATAGACCAGTGTTCCTATAACCAGTGCCAGCAAAGTAGGCGGAACAATCGTGCTGACTTTCTTGGGACAAAACATCACGATAGCCAGCGTCACGGAGCCCAGCAGCAGCGCCGCCATGTCAGCTTCCCTTAAGTACATTGGCACCTCACGCAGCGCCATAGCAGCGCTGGAGGCACCATGAAAACCAAACATCGGCCCCAGCTCTAAGAGAATAATAATAATCCCGATACCCGTCATAAACCCTGAAATAACAGGAAACGGTACCAAAGTGACGTATTTCCCTAGTTTCAATAGGCCGAATGACATCTGCAACAAGCCACCAATGATAACCACCGTAAACGCATAGAGAGGACCACTTTGGGGATCGATAGCAACAAATTGCGTAAAGACTGATGCCATTACAACCGTCATCGGCCCTGTAGGACCAGAGACCTGACTAGGCGTCCCGCCAAAAAGCGCCGCAAAGAGTCCCACAAAGATAGCACCGTAGAGGCCCGCAATAGCCCCCGCACCGGAAGAAACACCAAAGGCCAGAGCAAGAGGCAGTGCAACGACGGCGGCCGTCAAACCACCTAAGAGGTCACCGCGAATATTTTTAAAGTGAAGCCCGTGAATAATCGACATAGCTTACCTAATCTAAGGTATTGTTTTAATTATGTAGATTTATAACTTACTGTAAAACTGATCAGTTTGCATACAACCTACCAAAGAACATGGACTACCGCTTAAATCAATAAATACTTAGTCTTGTCGTTTCCTTATATTTTGTTTCTAAATCAAACATTGTTCTAAAATATTCAATTTTTGAACCGGTAAAGCCTTTCGTCCATATAAAAAAATGTTATTCTTATTCTCGTTTTTGTAGCACTTAATGATTTCCGCGAAATAGCCAGAAGAGGTTTTATGAAGTTCGCAGACAATCCCCAGCAAGCGACGGAGTACCTTCGTCAAGCTATTCCGTTGATGATAAAGAACAGCATTCCGCCAAATCCGCTCAACTACGCGCTCTGGTATGCCTATGTTTCCAATGTTCTGCCCGAGCTGAATAAGCAGATGGATAAAACTCTGGAAGTCTATGGTACCTGCCCTAACTTAATCAGTGAGAAACTGTTTCGTGATTTTCTGATTAACGATGAAGTTGAAAACGCCGAAGTCATTCAGAATGCACTGTTTTCTGTTATGGGTGACCTTGAGAGCAGCGCTTCCTCAACGATGCAAGACACTGAAGCCTACAACGAAGTATTGCAGGATAGCCTGAGTGCGCTTAAACACACTAGTGATGACCAGTCTCTGGAAACGATTATTCAGACACTAACGGTCAATACGGAAACCATCAGCGTAAGTGCACGCCAGTTTCAGAAAAAGATTGATGATGCACAGGCAGAGATCAAAGGCCTGAAACAAGAGTTGGAAAAAAGCCGTCAGGATGCCACCGTTGACCCGCTTACCGGATTATTTAACCGTCGGGTCTTTGATACAGAAGTGAGCCAACTGGCCGCGAATACCGAGCCCGACGTATCGCTGATTATGGTAGATATCGATTTTTTCAAGAAGTTTAACGATAACTACGGTCACCAAATGGGCGATAAAGTACTTCAGTATGTTGCTAAACTGATAAAAGACGAGTGCACGGAACCTTTGTTACCCGTACGCTTTGGAGGGGAAGAGTTTTGCATGCTCCTTCCCGGCATGAGTAACGAAGAGTCGGTAGAGCTAGCCGAGAAAGTCCGCAAAAAGATTGCCGCTATTCGAATTAAGCAAAAGAAAACCGGCGAAGTTATCAGTTCGATCACAGCATCCTTTGGTGTGGCGCGCCTCGCTCCGGATGAAACCCCAGAGAGTCTGATCGAGCGAGCGGACGCGGCACTTTATAAAGCAAAAGATGCGGGCCGAAATAACGTACAGGTAAGCTCCTGAACACTCTTTTTATAATCAATTAAAGCGCCTCCGGGCGCTTTTTTTTTCGTCAGGTTTTCACTCCCTGAACAGATATTTAAGACAAAAAAATCCCCGGTCTGCAGAGCAGCCGGGGGAATAGTCGATGAAGATCGCTTAACTCACAGGTTCACGCATTGTTACAAACTCTTCAGCGGCAGTCGGGTGAATACCGATAGTCGAATCAAATACCGCTTTGGTGGCGCCAGCTTTCAGAGCAACTGCTATGCCCTGGATTATTTCACCGGCGTCAGGGCCAACCATATGCACCCCTAGTACTTTATCGCTATCACGATCGACCAACATCTTCATGAAGGTCTTCTCGTCGCTACCGCTGATAGTGTGCTTCATTGCTCTGAACGTAGATTTATAGACATCAACATTAGTATAGAGTTCACGGCTTTTCTCTTCCGATAACCCAACGGTACCAATATTCGGCTGACAGAACACCGCCGTTGCAATCAAGTCATAATCAACCTGTTGATTCTGGCCATCGTAAAGGTTACGAACCAGGGCCATGCCTTCAGCCAGCGCAACCGGTGTCAGCTGAACACGGTCGATTACATCGCCGATAGCATAGACCGAAGGCTCAGCTGTCTCAAACTGATCATTGACAACAATCGCACCGTTCCCTGCTTGCTCCAGGTTGATATTTTCCAGACCAAGATCCATCACGTTAGGTACCCGACCTGTTGCATACATGATGGTATCTGCTTCTAAAGTAGTTCCATCAGTCAGATGCGCCAGTAGCGATCCATCGGACTGCTTATCAATCTTTTCAATATTATTATTAAAGCGAAGACTGACATTTTTCTTGGCAACTTCCTCAGCGGTAAATTCACGAACCTCCTGATCAAAACCTCGCAGGAACATATCACCCCGGTAGATCAGTGAAGTTTCTGCGCCAAGGCCAGCAAAGATCCCGGCAAACTCAACGGCGATATATCCACCACCCACCACGATTGCACGCTTTGGAAACTCATCGAGATAAAAAACTTCATTGGAACTAATGACATGTTCACTGCCCGCAAACTCAGGCACATATGGCCAGCCGCCAGTAGCAATCAATATTCGCTCAGCGGTGTATACTTTCCCGGCAACTTCGACACTGTTAGGTCCGGCAATTTTTGCCCGGCCATCTATCAGGTTAACCCCTGAATTCACTAACATATTTCGGTAGATACCGTTAAGGCGCTCAATCTCTTTGGTTTTATTATCCCGCAGAGTTGGCCAGTCAAAACTGGATTTGCCAACATTCCAGCCAAAGCCCGCCGCATTTTCAAACTCTTCACTAAAATGAGAGCCATAAACAAATAACTTTTTCGGTACACAACCAACGTTGACACAGGTACCGCCCAGATAGCGATCCTCAGCCATACCTACGCGAACCCCCATAGCTGCGGCCATACGTCCGGCACGCACACCGCCAGAACCGGCACCAATTACAAACAGATCGAAATCAAACTCTGCCACAGGAATCCCCTTAACACTATTAACTATTAACAAGCAGGCAGGTATTGATTCCTACCCTGCTTTGTACAATTCTACCGTGCCTAATCTACCTGTTGTCGCCTGCTGATGCCAATAAAGATAGGCAAAAACCGTGATAGAGTTTGTTAATACCAGAAACGGATACAGAGTCCTTCATCGTTACTCCAGTAACAGGGACCTGCCTGAATTATAACCCTCGAGGATCAGCATATATTGCCGCCTAATCCAATTGCACTTTCCAGCGCTGGAGGTTAAGTTAGGCAACTTCCGTTGTACTCTCCATCAGACCTACCATTGGATCGCCATGAAACTTATCTCATTTAATACCAACGGTCTGCGCGCCCGGCCACATCAGATCAAAGCGTTAATCGAAAAACACCAGCCCGATGTCATCGGTATTCAGGAAACTAAAGTGCAGAACTCTGAGTTTCCTGTTGAGATGATCACAGAGCTTGGCTATCACGTTGAATACCACGGTCAGAAAGGCCACTACGGTGTCTGCCTGATCTCTAAACAGCCTCCACTTACTATAGAGAAAGGCTTTCCCGATGATGATGAAGACGCCCAAAAACGGATGATCATCGGCGAATATGATATTGAAGGCACACGGGTAAAAATTCTCAACGGCTACTTTCCTCAAGGGGAAAACATTGCTCACGAGACGAAATACCCGGCCAAACGAAAATACTATCTTGACCTGCAAGCCTATCTTGAAGAACGATGCGACCCACTTCAGCCGCTCATAGTCATGGGCGATCTGAACATATCTCCCGAAGATATCGATATAGGTATCGGCGAGCCTAATCGTAAGCGTTGGCTAAAAACAGGCAAAGCGAGCTTCCAGCCTGAAGAGAGGGAGTGGCTGGCCCGCCTGTTAAGCTGGGGGCTGCAAGACACCTACCGTAAAATTAATCCAGATAGCGATGATCGCTTCAGCTGGTTTGATTATAGAAGCCGTGGATTTGAAGCAGAGCCAAAACGAGGCTTGCGGATTGACGCCGTACTAGCCACTAAATCACTGTTTGACCGTTGCAATGATGCGGATATCGATTACGAGATTCGCGGCATGGAAAAACCTTCTGACCACGCCCCTATCTGGGCCCACTTCGACTAAGTCATCGCTTAACAAATTGACTCAGAATCCACTAAAAAGGGCCTAGGTTATGGCCCTTTTTGTTTATTCTTTTATTGAACTCTTAAACTCTGGCGATTTAACCACCAGCAAATCCGAATGAAGCTGATCCAGAATACGTTCAACAGTACTGCCTACCAGTATGCGATCTAATAACCCTCGGGCCACAGCACCTACTACCAATATGTCAATATGTGCCTCATCTACATATTCCAGCAAGCCCTGATACGATTCTTTCTCTTTCAGGGTGACCGCTGCGCTCTCTGTGCTCAGACCAAAAGGCTGAAGCAGACAATCCAGCGCCGCTATATGCTCCTCTCTGACTTTACGTTGCATCCCGACAAAATCAGTCACCAGATGCTCATCAAAGATCGCTGAATGGGGCAGCACATTAAAACTATGGACAACTTTAAGGTCTCCTTCAATGGTTTGAACCATTCGTCGGGCCCACTCCAGAATTGTCGTATCCATTACTGCCGGGCTGTCACATTCATGAAAAGGATCAACGGCAGCAGCTACATGCCCACCATCGGACCAGGGCTTCTGCTTCAGCAGCAGGAGCGGCACTGGACATTCCCTTATTAATAACCAGTCGCTCTGATCAAAAAGATAGTGCCCCAAACGGCTATGTTGCTCTATCTGATGTAGCACGATATCAGGTTCAAAACGCAGTACTTTACGTATGATATGTTCAGCATGATGTCGTTGCCAGCACACATCCAGATCCACCTCAATGCCCAGACTTTCAAAAGGCTCAAGTAGCTGTTCCAGCTCAGCCTCAGCCTGGTGCATATAACCATGCTCAGCTCTGATTAAAGAGTCTTTATCCAAAAGATAGCTATTACGTAAAGAACTATTGTAACAACAACGGAATAGCTCTACCTTTGCCCCACTTCCTTCAGCCAGTCGTAATGCCTTCTCCAGCAGCAATGAGCAATCTCTGCCCTGTTCTACATTGACTAGAATTTTTCGGATATCCACTGCAACACCTCCGCTCTATATTTAATAAGCATGAGCAAGAGCCCGAATTTTGCAAATTTATATCATGACCTGGCACAAACAACGCAATGATAGGCTTTTCAGATTTAATACTTTATATTAAATATAACTAATATATAATGTTCAATATATACTCACATAACACACATCGTTGAGGTAAAGATCATGTCTCTTAATGCTGCACTTCGCCTTCTGGCAGGAAGCGTAATTCTGTTAAGCTTAGCTTTAGGTACTTATATGCACCCAGCCTGGTATTACCTGACCGGGTTCGTTGGCCTTAACCTTCTGCAGTCAGGTTTCACTAAATGGTGCCCCGCCATCACTGCTTTTCGTATGCTGAAGTTAAAAGAACAAAGCTGCGACACTGGCATGAGCATTCATCAGGGCGTTCACATTATTGCTGGTGCTGGTGTGCTGCTTACCGTAGCAGCGTTTATGTTCTTTTCTGCTCCCCAATGGATTCTCTATCTAACCGCTGTATTTGGTGCCAGCCTGCTACAATCTGCATTTACTGGTTGGTGTCCTGCATTCACTATCGCGGGACTGATCGGCTTCAAAAAAGCTGCGTAAGCGTTTTGATCTAACAAAATCACAGTTTATAATTCATGACAAATGCCGCTTCTGCGGCATTTGTCATTTTAATACCCCAGGATTACCCAATCCGGTAACTCAGCAGCTTCACATGCCTACCCTCCATGATAGGATAGACACATTGGGCAAAGGAGAGATCGGGTGCTGCGTTACAATCTGCAGAAAATTCTTAAGCTGATGTTGCCTGGCTTCATTCTGCTATCACTGTCGCCCTTTATTCACAGTCAGCTAAATAATCTCACTTTTGGACATCAGCAACTACTGGGCTACATCCCCCCATTGCTTGCCCTGCTCTCATTGACACTCTGTATCAGTTTCAACCAGAGTCGCTTGTTGCTTTCTACACTCAATCTAACTGGCTTATTCCTATTGATACAGGATCAGCTACAAAGCAGCCTGGACCAACCTGGAAACTTCGTATTATTCAGCTTAGTCAGCCTGCTTTTTCCAGTTCTCCAGCTATTTATTGCTTTCATACCGGAACGGGGATTGAGCCTGCGCTGGATACTCAGATACACCCCGATCGTTCTCAGTGGTTACGCCATTTTATGGCTTGCAGCTCAAAACAACGCACTCGCCCAATGGCTTACCTCCCTGCCTATGGGCTTAATTCAGATGTTCTCCGACCCCTATCTACTTAGCCAGTGGGCAACATTCGTCTTCAGTTTATCTCTCCTACTGACAACACTCATCCTGTGGTTTCGAGGTACGCTGGCCGATGCCTGCCTGGTATTAGTGACGCTTGCGGTTGCCGTTATGCTTGCCTTGTTCAGTGAATCCAATATTTCAGCCTTGAGCAGTAGTCTGTCACTGACACTGATACTTTTTACCGTTCTGTTTAACTCCTACAGTATGGCGTTTATCGATGAACTCACCGGCCTGCCTGGGCGACGGGCATTAGAAAACACCCTGAATAGCGCAGGCCGTCGCTACACACTGGCCATGGTAGATATCGATCATTTCAAAAAATTCAATGATACATACGGTCATGATGTCGGAGATCAGGTATTAAGAATGGTTGCCAGTCAAATGCGTCAAGCTGCCCGCGGTGCTACGGTTTATCGCTACGGAGGCGAAGAGTTTACTATCGTGTTCAAACGTATGGATGAAGTCCAGGCGATCGAAATTGCAGAGAAAGTAAGAACCAGCGTCGCTGAATACCCTATGCAGATTCGCGATAAAAACAGACCTGGTGATGAGAAACAGGGACGTAGCCAGCGGGGCCGTAAAAACAAAAATGATGGCACCGCCCAGGTCACTATCAGTATCGGTCTGTGCCAGAAAATGGCTGACCACAAAAATAGCCAGTCAGTAATTAAACAAGCGGACGAAGCGCTCTATCTTGCCAAACAACAAGGCCGAAACCGTTCAGTGGCCTGTCACATAGTTCAACCCCGTAAACGTAGAACAGTCGTGGCAACATGAATATGTTTCACACATGTACTCCGCTTATCGGTCGATAACCAATCTACTATTTAGGTGAACTACAGCATTATTGTGGTCCTGAAACTCAAACGGAGGACCGGACATGGAAATCAAATCCACGCAAAATCAACCCGCGACAGAGACAAAGCTGCCAACAAAACAACCGCCGGCGGTAGCTGATAAAGACATGCAGAACCGGGCAATTCTTCAAGCCTCTCTGGATGTCAGCATATCCTCAGGTAATGATTCTCTGGCCCTGTTATACAGCAGCGTCGTCAGTGAGCTCAATCAAGTACTTGAGGCCGACATGGGACCTTCTGCTATACAGAAAGCCTATGACTCTGGGATAGATATGAGCCCGGCAGCAACAGCAGAACGCATTGTCGGATTAAGCGCCAATTTTTTCAGTAGCTATCAGGACCAGCATCCTGAGATGGATTACGAAACTCAGGTACGCAGCTTTGTTGAGTTGATAGCCGGTGGTATTGATCAGGGCTTTAGTGAAGCCCGCGACATTCTCGATGGTTTACAGGTTCTGGAAGGTGATATCGCCTCTAATATTGATACCACTTATGATCTGGTGCAGGACAAACTAACCGCGCTGATCGATACATTGCTCAATCCTGAGGTGAGTGAAGGAGATAGCGATACAGCAGTACCCGGGTAGAGTATTTTCACCAATTCACAATAAATAAACCGGCCTTGTCCGGTTTATTTATTTGCGCCCTTGTTACCCCTGTCAGAACGCATATCGAACCCGTCCATAAACATTACTCGCATCCTCAAACTGACCAAAAAAAGTATGCGCTTTCTCTCCACCAAAGAGATTCGCTCCAACCACCATATTCAGATTATCGTTAAAACGGTAGGTAACCGTTGGGCGGATAAAGTAATCGTCGTCGCTGGGTGAATAGTAGGTAAACAATGAGCCAATCAGGTTGTCCTGTAGCATTCGATAATTAAGCCTGAGGGTATACAGATAACGATTCTTCGCCGGATTATAAGGCGACGCAGAGGCCTTCGTCATGGAGGAGTAATCCTGCGTTTGTTCCAGATAATACTGTAACCCAAGGGTTAGCCTGGGCAGTAATTCTCGCTCATACCCCAGCAAGAAACGAAACTGATCATTAGGCTTAAGTGGATCGTCACCCGTACTGTCTTCAGCCAGGTGCCAGGCAATTTCTGCGTTCGCTAAGCCGGTGCCAAGGTTGCCCCGCACACTGGCACCGAACACATCCAATCGGGTAAATTCCGGCAGTCCTGTTGCACTCAGGGCATTAGGTTGCTTCTGAAAGCCTCGGTAGCCATATAAAGCCCACTCGGTACCGCGGGCATTTCCGGCAAGACGGGTGGCAAATTCGCCGTTAGCAAAACTATTTTCCGGATCCTCTGCCGCTATGCGCCCGCTGGGTGCGGCAACGTTTTCCCCTGCCCGGGGTGAAAACCAGGAGAAACGTTCGCCATTTATGTATCTGTCTGCGGTAAACACCGGCACCCACACCAGCTCCAGACTGGCAGAATCACCATAATAACTTGTTTTAGCACCAGCTACCGGAGCTTTAAGATACTCGGTGTCTCGTCCGGCAAAGTAAGACTGCCAGTCTTTAGGAAACATATCATTAAGAAACAGTAGGTCTCCGGTACCCCAGGTAAGTATCTGCTGGCCTATTTTGACATCGGTGCGCTCTGTCATCCCGAATGTATATGATGCTTCGCGAAGGTCTGCCCGGGTTCCCTGTACAACCCCATCAGCATACAGGTCTGCCTTAATGGTATAGCGGTTATCTCCAATAAAACCGGTTGTTTCCAGTCGTAAACGAAGATCGGCCAGAGTCGCATCATCGACAGCGGAAAATTGCTCATCAACAGCAAAATCCTCCTGAAGCCTCATTCCCAGCGCCGTTTCGACAAACCCATGCCAGTTACTACCGCTCTGCTCTTCAGTCCAGCTATCGTCACTCCAGCTCTCATCACCCCAGTCGTCACCGTTCGAGGCTTCATTGGCTGACTCATCAACAGCCTCTTGAGCAAGAACGACTGGCGTTGAAAGCGCTATAGCGGCCATCAGAGGCCAGTATTTTATTGCCATTATCTCAGACCCGTTTAATGTTACTCTGGACGCTTCAACCACTGACGCGGTGGATTACGCAGTGAGCGTTCAGTAAAGACGGTACTTTCCATACCCATATCATAACGAATAAATCGAAACTCCATGGTCGTACTCGCACCACTGATAAGATCACTCACCCGTGATTTTGTCACTGTCGGAACTCCCTGCACCTCTTTCGTATCCAGGACTTCGACCCGACGATAAAGCTTGTCACTGCTGTCGTAATATTCTATTTTCACCGGCAACATGCTGAGCTTCTCAATCCATACCTGATACCGGCTAAATTCGACTGAGTTCGCATCTTTAGGCGTATTTTCTACCAGGTAATACTTTCCTGTCGATTCAATCAGCTGATGATTATCGTCATCAGGATTACGACCTGAAACATCCTCGTAGAAATAGTGTGAACCGACAAAACTGGTACGTTTATCTCCGGCAGAGATCCGCTTCACCAGATCAAGTCCCGGGAGATAAAGCCAGCGATCATCGTCACCCTGCGCATGTTTCTCAACCAGAAAAACAGTATTGCGAACATCCGCTGGCCGGCTAAATACCACTAAAAACTGCTGATCGCCGCCATCTTCATGATCCCGTCGCAAAATAGTAAACTGGCGCTGCTGCTTTCTCCCCTGCGAATCCTCAATCACCATCCGTGCTTCGGAGCGGCCATCTTCGCCCTGATAGTAGGCAGCCAGAGTCGCCTGTTTGATAATGACATTTACATCCGTCAGGTCTTCAGCACAGACAGAGGTAGTCAACAGCATTGTCAGTGATATAGAAAAAATTGCTGCCAGTTGCTTAAACATGGTGAGTCTCCTTCTTACCTGGCTTTACGCCAAACAGAGCATCTTTGTTACTAATCAGTTGCATCACCGCAGGCAACAGCATGACTGTTACTGCTGCGGATACCGCCATAATCGTTGCCAGAAAGAAACCAACGGTAATATAGGGTACCAGCGGTGCAAACAGTAATGGCGTAAAGCCGATAGCAATGACCACCGCATTACGACTGATGGCCCGGGAAGGCCCTTTATATACTTCAGCTACGGTCTGCTGCCAATCTCCACATTGCCGATATATCGCCCGGGTACGTTCAAGAAAGTGAATCGCAAAATCTACCGATAAGCCCAGTGTTAACGCTGATAAAACCGCAATCGGCATATCATAGTCTTTACCCACTAGTCCGATCAGCCCGTATATAAACAATATAGTGACGGTCAGTGGCAACATGGATAACAGACCAATTTTGACTGAACGAAACAGTATCATCATCATCAGCAGCACCATCACAAAGGCCCCCATCAGACTGTTTAGCATGCCGTTAACCATTTCATCCTGCCAAACCACATTAATGTACGTTAGTCCCGCCCAATTGAGTTCAACTCCCTGAGGTAAAGGATTCGCTTCTACATAGTCTTCAACAAGGGCCAGCACCTCACTCATATCCTGATTATCACCACTACTAAGCTGCAACCACAAAGTAGTAGAACGATAGTCCGGAGTCACCATATGCCACAGATCATCAGGTCGGTGCGAACCCTGAAAGCTCAGGACCGTCTGCGCCGCCGCTGCAGCGGATGGCGGTAGTCGGTAATGCTCTGTTTCACCACCCTGCAATTCGCGGTATACGGTCTTTAAGAACGTAGGCAAACCATTACTCTTGCCTATATAGTCTGACTGATCCAGATAGCTCTGAAGATCATCCAGGTAGGTTATCGCCTCAGGCGTCAGGAAATATTTACTGTTAATCTGAGCTTGCTCAGTCATATCAATTAGCGCTAGCCAGAGATTTTCATTAGCAGAATCGTCATAGCTT
>JAIBCZ010000228.1 GCA_024679645.1 Amphritea sp. | reverse complement strand
CGGTGGTGTTTTTCAGGCGGTACTTATGTTCGATACGCTGGCGAAGAGCTTCGTTACTGCGGGTCTGGCGGGCCAGTGGTTCAAGGGCGATTAACAGGCCTTTATGGCTGTTTCTGAAGTGGGTAACAGACTGACTATCGCCGGTATCCAGCGATGTGCCATCGGCCAGTACTAGCTTCATGCTTTTGACGGTGCGATAACTGTTTTGCGCCGTACCGCAGCACATACCGCTGGCATTATTGGCGGCAATACCGCCGATCATCGCGGTATTAATTGAAGCTGGATCGGGGCCGATTTTCTTATTAAACGGTGCCAGTGCTTTATTGGCTTGCCCTCCGATGACACCCGGCTGCAGGCTGATCTGGCTGGCATCATCATTGATTGAATACTGCCTCCAGCCATCGCGCAGCTGAATCAATACCGAATCCGTAATGGCCTGACCTGACAAACTTGTACCGGCCGCACGGAAAGTTACCGGGATTCCCTGTTGCTGGGCTAGCTTAATAATACGGGCGACATCCTGCTCTGATTCAGGACGTACTACTAATTGTGGAATCAGGCGATAGAAACTGGCGTCAGTGCCGTAAGCCAGGGTACGCAGAGGATCAGAAATAATCTGCTGAGCCGGCAGGAATTCCTGTAGTAGTTGCATGAACTGTTGGTATTGCTGCTTCATAAGAGCCTCGCCTCAGACAGCCGAATGCACAGGAGCTGCCCGGTATTTATCTGGCCGCTGGGGCCGGTGTTATATTTATAAGGAGAGAGGAAAGGAGCATTGTGCTCCTTTCCGGTTGAACAGGATTAACCGTACGCTGCTGCAGGTAACCAGAGTACCAGTTGTGGCCAGAAGACCAGAATCAGTAAGCCGATCAATTGCAAAATGATGAACGGAATAACACCCTTATAAATATCAGTCAGTCTTACACTCGGCGGACACACGCCCTTTAGATAGAAGAGGGCAAACCCTACCGGTGGTGTGAGGAACGAGGTTTGTAATGCCATCGCAACCAGCATAACGAACCACACCAGCTCAGGGTTATCGACTACGCCATAGCCATTAATATCGAGCCCCAGAGCCGATATGACGGGGGCCAGTAATGGGAGAATAATCAGCGTGATCTCGATCCAGTCCAGGAAAAACCCCAGTAAGAAAATAATGCCCAGAATAAAGAAGATAATGCCATAAGGGCCAAAAGGCAGTCCGGTCAGAAATGATTCAATTAGCTCGTCGCCACCCAGCTCTCGCAGTACTAAAGCAAAACAGGTTGCACCGATAAATATAGCGAATATATAAGCGGTGGTATTGTAGGTGCCTTGCATCACTTCTTTCAGCACTTTAAAGCTGAACTTACGGTTATAAAGCGCCAGCAGGGTTGCGCCAAATGCGCCGACACCTGAAGCCTCTGTTGGGGTCGCAAAACCACCGAAAATAGAGCCCAGTACAACAAAGATCAGCACCAGTGTTGGCAGCACTGCTTTGATAACTTTAACCACAGTGGCCATATCTGCAGGTTTTGCATCTGCTGGAACGGGAGCTGATTCAGGTTTTAACCAACCGGTAACCAGTATATATAAAATATACATAGCGCCTAACATCAGGCCCGGGAAGACTGCGCCCATAAACAGGTCGCCAACCGACAGACCCAGTTGGTCGGCCATAATAACCAGCATAATACTTGGTGGAATCAGAATACCCAGAGTACCTGCGCTGGCAATAGTACCCAGCGCCAGTGGCATAGAGTAGCCCTGTTTAGTCATTGCGGGCAGAGACATCACGGCTAGCAAAACAACTGAAGCACCAATGATACCGGTTGACGCAGCCAGAATAATACCAATAGCCGTTACCGTAATGGCCAGGCCACCACGGACTCGGCCAAACAGTTCCTGCATCGAATTCATCAGGCGTTCGGCAACGCCAGACTTATCCAGCATGATGCCCATAAAGATAAACATGGGCAGGGCAACCAGAATCCAGTTGTCCATAATCTTCCAGAGTCGGTTCACCACCAAACCCAGCGTCAGAAAGTCTAATCCGGTGATAGTGTCGAAGTAGGTATCGGCCAGATAACCAATGAAAGCAAAGGTGATACCGATGCCGCCTAATACCCAGGCGACTGGAATACCGGTAAACAGAAGCGCGATAAACGACAGGAACATCGCGATAACAAGAATCTCATTAATTTCCATTACAGGTCACCTTTAAACAGTAAAACGGTATCCCGGTAGAGGCGGGATAAAACAGCGAGGGCTAACAATCCCATACTCAGGGGGATTACACTCTTGATTAACCAGCGATAGGGGAGGCCGGAGGGTGACTCTGAGTGTTCGTTAATCCGATAAGACTCGGCAACGAAATCCAGGCTGTGGATAAAGATGACAGCGATAAAGGGTAGCACCATAAAAAGGATGCTAAGAATCTCAATTACATTTTTTGTTTTAGCCCTGAAGTGGGAATAAAACAGATCAACCCGGATATGCGAATTGGTCGTTTGCGCATAAGACAGACCAAACATAACGCCAACGGCATACAGGTGCCACTGGAGCTCTTCAAAAATGATCAGGCCGCTTGAGAAGCCTTTACGTAGTACTACCTGAGTGATAATGACAAGGACTAAGACCACATAGGCCCAGGCGATCAGGTGTCCGATCTTCTGTATCATCCTGTCGATGCTGTCCGCGAGTGGAACGCGGGGCAGGCTGCTTGGCTCATTCACAATAATGCACCTTTACCAGTTATTGTTATAGTTATGTATAGCTTGAGTCAGGCTAATACGCGTAAGTTTTTGAAAAAACTCTGAAAAAAAGACATGCGAAAGTATCTGTTTTACAGATGTTTTTCATAGAGTATAGATAGAAAAGCAGGGGGACAGAGTTGTCCCCCTGCTTTGTGCATAATGCTTAGTTGTTCTTAGCGCGTGGTAAGAATGCGTTAGCTTCCCAAAGATCATAGTTTTGACGGAAGGTGCTCAGATCATCCCAAACCTTTTTGAAGAAAGGATCAGCAGCTGTTTTTTCAATAACAACTTCATCCCACTTGCTTTCAAAAGTTTTCAGCATCTCGTCATTCCAGTAGCGAATGTTTACGCCCTGATCTTTCGCTTTAGCCATGACTTCAAACTGCATAGACTCACCTTCAGCAATCGCATTAGTCATGGATGCTTTTCAGGTGTTCTCTACAATAGCTTGCTGTCCTTTAGACATCTTGCCCCAGGCATCTTTGTTAACAAGCAGCTCAAAGACGGTAGCTTGCTGATGCCAGCCAGGGAAATAGTTGTACTTGGCAATTTTGTGTAGACCGAGCAGTTTATCAATAGCTGGTTGAGAGAACTCGGTCGCATCGATTGCGCCTTTCTCGAGTGCACCGAAGATTTCACCGCCGGGCAGCTGTGAAGTAGATACGCCCAGTTTTTCCATGACGGAAGCGCCCAGTCCGAAGAATCGCATATTCAGACCTTTCAGGTCTTCAGGCGTATTGATCTCTTTCTTAAACCAGCCAGATGTTTCCGGAGAGATAATGGCACAAGGAATAACCTTAACGTTGAAGCCGTTAGTGTCGTACATTTCCTGATACAGGTTCATACCGTTGCCGTAGTACAACCAGGCCATATACTCACCTGCTTCAGGGCCGAATGGCACTGCAGAGAAAAGAGCTGCGGCTGGCATCTTACCCTGCCAGTAACCTGCTGTGGCATAACCGGAGTTAACCTTTCCTGAAGATACCGCATCGAGAATCTCTTTTGCGCCTACCAATTTACCTGGCTCGTAGATTTTCATCTTAACAGAGCCGTCGCTCATCACTGGAAGCTGTTCAGATACCCACTTAATGGGAGTTCCCAAAGCTGGCAGGTGAGAGCCAAAAGCGATAGGCGTTTTTAGAAGAACCCGGTCTGCGGCCTGCACAGTAGTTGTTGCGGCAGTCAAAGCGGTTGAGAGTACTGCAGCGGAGACCAGAGACTTAGAAAATGTATTCATGGTGTATCCTCGTGATGTTTTGTTGTTTTTATCTTAATTT
>JAIBCZ010000003.1 GCA_024679645.1 Amphritea sp. | reverse complement strand
CTTTAATTATGTTTTCTGAAGACGGTGCGTCAGAGATGGGTAAAGTCGCTTCGGTGCTTGCGCGAGGTGAAAGTCTGACTGCCCATGCGCGTTCAGCAGAGTATCGTATAAAAGGTTGAGCAATCAGCGTTTTAAAAGCCTGGCTAGTGCGGGGCTTTTTTATGCTGTTCAGCCAGTGGTTCAGCTTTTTCAGTTGTTGCTTCCGTTGGGAGCGGAGGGTGGGTTGTTTACGCCTTTAGCCGGACGTTCAGCAACTGTTATCATGAGTTCCAGTAATTTACCGTTACGCCATACCTTCAGAGGAAGGTTTGTGTCCGGTAGCATGCGGGCCACGCTGTACATTGAGTTGTAGCTGTTGATAATTTTTTTACCGTTGATCTCTAATAAAATATCACCAGGTAACAGACCGCCTTTATGAGCTGGACCGTCTCGGAATACGCCTGCGATGATAAGGCCTTTGGTGTCTTTCAGACCGAATGATTCGGCCAGCTCGGCAGTGATCTCCTGTGCTTCAACGCCAACCCAGCCCCGTATAACCCGTCCATGTTCAATCAGATCCTGCATAACTTGCTTGGCCTGATTTGAGGGGATCGCAAATCCAATGCCCTGTGATCCGCCTGAGCGTGAAAAGATCGCAGTGTTTATGCCGATCAGATGGCCGGCAGCATTGATGAGTGCGCCCCCGGAGTTGCCCGGATTGATGGCTGCATCGGTTTGAATAAAATCTTCATAGGTATTAAGCCCCAGTTGGTTGCGGCCGGTTGCGCTGATGATTCCCATCGTCACGGTCTGGCCAACCCCGAAAGGGTTACCTATTGCCAGAGTGACATCGCCTACCCTGAGGTTTGCCGAGGAGCTAATGGTAATGCCCGGAAGGTCGGGAAGGTTTATTTTTAATACAGCAAGATCTGTATCCGGATCGCTGCCGATGACCGATGCAGTGGCTTCCCTACCGTCTTTTAGTGCGACAACGATGCTATCGGCGCCGGAGATGACGTGATTGTTCGTGGCGATATAGCCTTCCGGGCTGAGAATTACACCGGAGCCGAGACTGGATTGAGTTCGTTCCTTTTTTTGATTCTTATCGTAATGCTGTTGAATATTGGGGTCGTTGTAGAGAGATTTGTTATTATTGGGTAAGGCTGTGCGGGTATAGATGTTCACCACGCTTGGAGCAGCATGTTCTACAGCATCAGCATAGGAGAATGGCCCCTGGCGCGCGCCCTGAGAGTCTTCAGCCTGATTAACCTGTAGTGTGTGCGCCTGAGGCGCAAACATATCCGGCAGGTAGATCAGTAGCGCTACCGCTGCCAAAATACCCGACAGAATAGGCCAGACCAGAAAAGCAAAGCGTTGAATCACGTAATAAGCCTTTATAAACAGTGGCAAAGTTATACAGCTGTCATAGAATTATACGGATTATCCGGTAACTTTGGGAATTTAAAGAAAAGATTATGGCTATAGCGCTAAAACAACTGATTGATTACTGTGACTCTCTGTTAACGCCTGATAAATATCGGGATTATTGTCCGAATGGATTACAGGTGGAAGGCGGGAACACAGTCAGTCGGATTATATCAGGGGTAACGGCTAGCCAGGCATTGCTGGATAGAGCAGTAGAGCAGAAGGCTGATCTTATTCTTGTGCACCACGGTTATTTCTGGAAAGGAGAAGCAGAACCTGTGACCGGGATGAAAAAGCGTCGTCTGAAAACGCTTCTGAACCATGATATTAGTTTGCTGGCATACCATTTGCCTTTAGATGGTCATCCTCTGTTAGGGAATAATGCGCAGCTGGCTGACAAGCTTGGGCTGACGATAAAAGGGGGGCTGGAGCCAGATAATCCATTGAGTATTGGTTTGACAGGATGCTTAGATCAACCGCTAAGCGGGGAAGAGTTTAGTCAGCGTATCGGGGCGGTACTGAATCGTGAGGTGATGCATATTGAAGGTGGTCCGGAGCAGATAGTATCTGTCGGCTGGTGTACCGGTGCAGCTCAGGGGTATATCGCAAAAGCGGCTGCTTTAGGGTTAGATGCGTTTATATCCGGGGAGATTTCCGAGCCTACGGTCCATTGTGCAAGAGAGCTGGGGATTCACTACTTTGCCGCGGGCCATCATGCGACGGAGCGTTACGGTGTACAGGCGCTGGGTGAACACCTTGCCGGGAAGTTTAATCTTGAACATGAGTTCATCGATATCAATAATCCGGTCTGAGCCCCGTAATGACTTAGCGAGTATAAAAAAACCGACAGAAGTCGGTTTTTTAAACGTATTTATTCTCAGGCTGAGGGCTTACTGTCGCTATCATAAGAGTGGTTGTTAGGGACATGGTCCTTCAAAACCGGTGGGATGTCTTCTTCCTCATTCGCATCCTGTTCCTTTTTCAAGCCAAATTTCTCAGATAGGGTACCCTCTTCATCCGGGCTTTTTGGCGCATAGTCCCTAGGTGGCTCAATGGCTTCTGGTTCTTCAGGTGCAGGCGCTATTTCGTCAGTAACAGTGGGTATCTGCTCTTCCTGCTCAGTATCTGATAGTTCAGCAATTTTGGGCTGGGTGTTGTTGTCCAGCTGAGCCGGGGAGTGTTCACCTTTGCACAGGCTTTCCGAACCTTGCGCCAGGTGTTGGTGCACTTCACGGTAACTTTCGGTCAGATTATTAACTAACTCTGCGGTTTTTTCGAAGTGGCCGTTTACCTGCCCTTTATATTCACTTAGCTCCTGCTGAGCTTCGTTCAACTGGTCGACTAACTTCTGTTGGCCAGAGTTGTCGCTGGAGCGACCCATTAAATAACCGATCAATGCTCCGGCTGCCAGGGTAACGATACCAATTATCCAGACGCTATTCTCTTCCACTGTAACTCCTCAAATCCTGCTGATCTACAGCAGAAGAATACCGCAATTACAGGCTGAAGCCTACGTTAATTTAGGGGTAATGTTTTACATGATTAAGCAGGCTTTTCGGCTTTCCATTGTTGTGCCTGGTCGGTTTTCTCAGCCAGATAACATACCTGCTCTGTAAAGACAGAGCAGGCGAGTTCCGGGTTATGTTGTTCTAATGCAGAAAGTAAACGCTGGTGTTGGCCAATAATAACGGAACGTTCCCGAAAGCGAAAAGTGACCATGTTACTGACCGGTTGCAGGGCTTCGATAACGCTGAGCATTATAAAACTGAGCAGTGGGTTGCCAGATGCCTCTGCAATGAGTCGGTGAAAGCGAACATCTGATGCACAGAATTCCTCAGGCGAAAGACTGTTATCTTGTTGCTGCATAAGCTCTAGCTCTAATTGCCCCAGTTGTTTATCGCTGATGTGCTGAGCGGCTAACTTGAGACAGCTTGCTCCCAGTAACAGACGGGTTTGATAAATATCTTCCATTGAGAATGCATCCATACCCACTAGCAGAGTTGTAGCGCTCGCCAGTGCGTCGCTCAGGTCGGCAGCGGAGGGACGGTTAATAAAAGTTCCTCCGGTTGGTCCTCTGCGAGAGCGAATCAGATTTTGTGCTGCCAGTCGCTTGAGCGCTTCACGGATAGTGGGGCGGGAAACCTGATATCGCTGTGCCAGCTCTTCCTCAGTTGGCAGGCGATCATCTGCCTTAAGGGAGCCATCCATGATCGCCTGACGGATTTGATGGGCGATCTGACTTGAAAGGCTACGCTGGGCAACGGGCGCTATTTCTAAACTCACGGAATACCTCCTACAGTGGTAGAGGGATTATTTCATATAATCGACTTATTGTTAATTTGTATGACAAATAAAATTGGTGTAAATTGGCTTAATGTTAATTTGTAAGACAAATAGAGATCAGGCTTAAAGTCGCAAAATATATTTGTCTGGCTTGCCGCTCGTAGAAAAGACGATAGTAGATAACTTCATAAAGATGAGAAGAGGTGAATTATGTTTAATGCTCTGGTACTTGAACAGGAAGAAGGCAAAACGTTAGCCGCTATAAAGCAGCTGGATATGAGCGATCTTCCCGATGAAGATGTTTTGATCGAGGTAACCTACTCCTCTTTAAATTATAAAGACGGGTTGGCGGTAACCGGGACCGGGAAAATCGTCCATAGCTTTCCAATGGTGCCAGGTATCGATCTGGCAGGGGTGGTAAAAGAGTCCCGTGATCCCGGTTTTCAGCCTGGCGATCAGGTTATTATGACCGGCTGGAGTGTGGGTGAGCGTTATTGGGGTGGTTATAGCCAGTACGCTCGTATGAAACCAGAATGGTTGGTAAAGATGCCGCAGGGCATGGATGCGGCTAAAGCGATGAGTATCGGTACCGCAGGATTGACCGCAATGCTTTGCGTGATGGCACTGGAAGAAGGTGGTATTACCCCGGATAAAGGTACCGTTGTGGTTACCGGTGCGGCTGGCGGTGTCGGTAGTGTTGCCGTCGCTATTCTGAGTAAGCTGGGCTACAAAGTGGCTGCTGTGACCGGGCGAGAATCGACCCATGAGTATCTGCGTGGTCTGGGTGCGACTGAACTGCTGTCCCGTGAAGAAATGGCTGAAAAAGCGCGGCCTCTGGAAAAGCAGCGTTGGGCTGGGGCCATTGATACCGTAGGTGATACTATCTTAGCCCGGCTTCTGGCAGAGACTGACTACCGGGGAGTTGTCGCTGCGTGTGGTCTGGCAGGTGGGTATAAGCTACCTTCTACCGTGATGCCATTTATTTTGCGCAACGTTCGTCTACAAGGTGTTGATTCAGTGCTTTGTCCGGTAGATATCCGTTCAGCTGCCTGGAATAGATTGCTGACTGATCTGCCTGCTAATGCATTGGGTGAAATCTCGAATGTTATTGGTTTAGCAGAGTTACCTCAGGCAGCTGCAGATATTGTAGCGGGCAAAATTCAGGGACGAACGCTGGTTGATCCCAACAAATAATTACCGCGCAGCGGCAATTATTTGTCAGGCCACCGGCTTTGCAGGTTGGCTAGATGTGGCTATGCGGGTTGCTAGTGGTTAGACGTCGCTCCGCGACTTGCTAGTAAAAACAAAAAAGGGACTTATATGCAAGCCATTTACCTTTCGTGTGCATGGTTAAATAAAGAATCCAGCCATTAGCTGGGTTCTTTATTTAAGAATCAAAATGCACAGTCTTGTTCAGTGGATCTAGCTTTGATGGCGCATCAATCAACCTATAGAATTATTCGCTAAGCAACGCAAAAGTGATTCAATATTGAATTTGCCCGAAACCTGTCGTACAATAAGAGCTATCTAAATGGAAAGAATGGGCTTCAAGGAAGCAAAGCGTAAGGTTCTTGAATCCATTGACGATGGAAGCATTCGTCATGAGACGCGGTCTGATATCGACCAAAAGAACCTACTTCATTCAGGTCAAGTTACCACGGCAGAAGTAAGGGAACTGATAACCCGTTCTCGTGGGAATAATTATGAAAGCAGAGAGCATCACTGGATGGATGGGGTGGAGATCCACATCTTGAAGGCGAAAACATGGTATATCAAATGGTACTTTCTGGATCCTAACGCTGTTTTTGTTAGCATCCATGAATAAGGGGTCAGCAATGAAAATCTATAAAGTGGGTGATAAAGACAAGGCCCTATGTGAAGAGTGCAAAAGTCTTGTTGATACCACGTACCAGATTCGAGACCTTCCAATTAGAGGGAGTGAGAATAAAGTTAAAGGCGCTCTTGCCATTGTGTGTGATCGTTGTGACACGGTGTGTGGCTTTCCGCACCAAAGCCTAGCTCGCGTCCAGGAAACTGTAAAGCGAGAGCAAGAGAGGGAATCAATCGACAGCCGAGTACCAGTACAGGTCGAAGACATCTTTAACGTGGTCTGTGATAAGCTCAGTGCAACTGTCGACTTTAAAGGTACGTTGATTCGCTATTATGCGAAAAAGATGGCCAATGCAGCCATACCAGCGGGTGAAATATCTGAACTATTGAAGGATGACGTTGTTGCCGGAAAAGGTACGTATAGGGTTTCAGTGAAAGGCCGCTCAATCAAAACTGACTTCAAGGCAATCGAGAAGTCTGCCCACCTCAGAAGTGATGCCGATGTCGTAAAGGCAATTGCGGTCCGAGCTAAGCACGATGTGCTGGATGGTCTTAATCAGAAGACGCTCGATGAACTTAAAGTCATTGCAGCTGCAAGTTGATTCCGTTCAAATATTGAATGGAGAGGGGTTCTGTTTATCAGAACCCTTTTGTATAAAAACGTACAGACTGATTAGACAAACGCTTCAATCATTCGCCCATGACACTTCTTGTACTTCTCGCCACTGCCACATAAACAAGGGCTTCGGACAGTTGCCCCGCTTTTCATGAACTGCTCCATATCCATCAGCAATCGCATGAGCCCTTCATACATCTCAAGCTCATCACCTTGCAGGGAAATCTGGTGCTGATCGGCTCGATCACCGGCATTCTCAATCTCAAACTTCTTGTCGCTGAGCTTCAGGAAATGGTCTACGACCTTGTTTCCCGATAGGTTCAATCGGACGTTATTAACCTGCTGTCCTTGGTAGGTTCGGTTAACGTCTTCTACGAACAGTATTTGCGTTATTGTTGGTAAAGGTTTTGGTGTGATGTCATGAAGAATACCATCAGGGTCCCTCCAGATGGCATGAAACTCAGCTTCAATGAAGAAGCTTCCCGATTGCCATAGTTGCCACCCGTAGACGATCTCACCGCCTTGTTTCTGCACTTGCTTTTCCACATTTGGAAAGCACTCGCAGGGTAATGAATGAGGCTTGGGTTCGAGATCAAGACGTACTGGGCTACCATCGATACCCAATGCAGCTATAAGGCGATTGATATCACCTTCATGAACAGGGATTAACATGATCTTGTCCTTAAGAGTCTGGTTGAATACGGCAAGTTACTATATCAGTAACTTCTCAATCCACTATACCACCATGCACCGGATAGAGGATCTTTCTGATCTCTACAGGCCCTTTCGCCAACCCTAGTCTATGTGCAGGGGTCTTGCGGTCGTCATCTCCTTTGAAGCAGTAATTGAAATAGGTTCTCAGTATCTGAAGAAGCTTATGGACCATGTCTGGGTTATAAGGGGATTTACCCGTCCACACGCGCCCAGTGTTGGAGGACGAGTGGATTGGTCTCTCTAGGGGCGAGAGCCTGCGCCTGACGAACTGGAAGAAATTATCGATCGGGTGAAGTGACGCGTCCACGAGCATTGATACCAGCTGATCATGACCCAGCCTACTGCTGTCAGTCAGAACCGATACGTATTTTTCAGCCTCAAAAATGCGATGAACAGGAACATAAAACCAGGCTTCTTTAGTTTTGGGAAAGTGGTATGGCGTATTTAGAGCACTTGCCGCGATAACACGGTGCGCCCCGTATTTGTCTTGGGCAAGGCCCTCATTCAAAATTTCATTGACCATTTTCTCTGTGATATTTACGCGAATCAGCCGTTCGTCATTGGTGAGTTCCTTGTCAATTTTGACGTAAGCTACATGGCATGAGCCTTCGCGAATCTTCTTGGCAAAGGCCAAGCAGCACGCCCGATTAATGGCGGGCTCTTGATCAAGGTAAAACCGCAGCCCGCCAGTATGACCCAGAAGTTCATTCAAGCGCTTGAAATGAGCGTACATGGTGTATTCAGACCGGACCAACGTGCCGCTGACTGGTAAGCGGGTTGTGGAAGTGATTTCGCTTGGCAACATGCCAAACTCTTCTTCAACCTGAGCCCGGATATACTCCAATCCTGCTTCGCTGAGAGGGAGGGTATTCCCAGCAAGATACCCATTCATAGCGGTTTCAGCGCGGTTACGAAATTCCTTGCTGGACCTTACCGCTTTCAAATAATCCCTGGGTGTCCAAATACGGGCATAGGTTCGGTTGTAGTCTTTGAGGGTCTCATCTGCCTTGTAAGCATCCGATTCCTCTATGTCTTTCAGGTTTATCGACCTATCGAAGTTGACGTCCATACCGAATACATATCGGCTGCTTTTATCAGCAGACCCGATGGCCGAAAGAATTACATTGCGCTTATCCTTTCGATGCGTCCAATTGACTTGATATTCCTGGCGATCCGTCGCCAGTCGCATCCATCTGAGGTCCATTTGGTTTAGTTGTGCCTCTCGTTGCTTTGTAAAGAACAAGCAGCGCTCATAGAACATGTCGATCTTCTTGTAGATGGCCCGTGGGGACAACTCAGTCAATTCCATGATGCGATTGATACTGTTCTGATTAACCAGCAGCTTAAACAACCAGACATTGTCGTAGGTGCGAGCAGAGGGGTGGCTTCTCCTCTTCTGAGATCCTCTGGTGAACGTAATACCGCAACTTCGGCACTGAATTCGTGGATTACCACTGGAGGTTTTACCGCGTTTCCGGTACAAATTGCTCGGCACGTCTGCATAAAGGCCGAAATTCTCACACTCCATGTTGTGACAAGAATAACCATCCTGCCGATA
This sequence comes from Amphritea sp., assembly GCA_024679645.1. Lineage (GTDB taxonomy): Bacteria > Pseudomonadota > Gammaproteobacteria > Pseudomonadales > Balneatricaceae > Amphritea. Next base: position 31,666 of record JAIBCZ010000003.1, on the reverse strand, counting down.
CACATTTGAAAGTTGCGGTTTAGCTTCAAAGCGCGCCAACTCATCAGCTATCGCCTGGTTACTCTTGATTATGTAACTTCGACCACAGCCGAGGCACATAAGGGCAGAGCTATTTTTGCCTGTACCAGACACTTTGTAGTTTGGATCGTAACGACTGGCTGTAGCCGGGACGTCAAAGTTCGGACATGTAGGGGTGGCACATCGATTGATGTTAATGCCGTTTTCTGGAGGAGGTACTCGGTGCTGTGAGGCTTGGCCAGATATTTGTCCCATGAATGCACCTTAAACACTGGTTATATAACCATAAGCCTAGGTGATTCGCGGGTAATTAGCCACTTACCTCATGCACACAAAAGGTAAATGGCTTGACTTATATAGTCTCTTTTTTTGTTTTAGTCGTCCGGCCTATGGCGGGGGAAGTTTTATTCCTTCTGCTTGAAACAGTACTTCCAATTCCCGGTAACCTTCTAACTCGGATAGTAGGCGACTTTTTTCATGTTTAGCAATTTTTAGCCAGCTTTCACCTTCAAGGGCACCGACCATGGCATAAAGAAGGTTAAGGCTGGGCTGGGTGTCAGACTCTTTACTGAGCCTGAAAAATGCGTGGACTGCTCCGATATTCCGCAACTCTTCGGGCGTATTAATCCCTATCTGTATCAGCCAGTCCTCAGATTTAGGGCCTAATCCCGGCATATCTCTTAAGCGTTGCATCAATCTAACCGGAAGCGGGTTGAGAAAAAGCACCAGCCAAAACCTTTGGTGACGCTTTTCCAAAAGTGGGGTAAGTCACCAGGCGACTTTTTGCCAGCGGCATAACCGGGTCGGGATGACTTAAACTATCCAAACTGTCCATCCATTCTGGGTTTTAGCAGAATCGACGTATAGGGGATCAGAAACATTAGCCAGGATAGAGCCCAGAGACCGCCGGATATATGAATAGCGAGAGAGCTGAGTTCAGGTATCAGTGGCAGGGCTACCCGGATGATACCGGCGGCAACCATCACTATAAAAGCGGCAACGGTGATTTTTGCCAGCTTAAGTGGTCTGGCTGTGTGACCCAAAGAAACTCTGGCCATCATGCCTATCGTCATAGACCCAATCGCACCAGCGGCAAAAGCGTGGATGGCAAGGTATGGCGATAACAGTGAAAGCCCGCTTAAAGCATCCAACAAAAAACCTAGAGGGATAAACAGGTAAGCAGCATGCAAAATCCAGATAAGAGGGTTGCGAAACATGCGAGGTTTAAACCAGCCTGCCAGTCTAATGCAGTGGACAAGAGCATTTACAGCCGCAAGCAGGCTGGTGGCGATATGTAATTGAAACAAGTCTGCTATCAGCCAGCCCGCTGCCAGTGGGATGATCGATTTCTCAATCCAGTTGAAACGCTTCGCGTCAAATGCCAGCGCGCGTTCGGTGAAGAATGGGATTACCCGTCCTCCCATGACACACATGACGATAACAATCAGTCCTAGTTCTAACTGCATCCCTTTGGCCAGAGTGGATTCTGTTAGCCCTAATAGTTGTAGGTGGGTCAACAGGTTTGCCAGTGTCATGGCGCTCAGAATGACAGTGAATATCAGGTTACGGTAATTACCTGAGCGGATAATAGGTATGCTGATAGACAGGACGACTAATGGCAGAAACACCAGATCGATAGTGGCAATCACCACGGAGGGTATGGGTACAAGGAACTCGTTGATAACAGGTAACAGGCGTGCACTTAACCAGAGCAGGAAAAGCCCGGCCAGAGTTTTACCGTATGGCGTTTGGATGGACGTCCAGTTGCGTACTGCGGTTAATAGAAAGCCGACGATGACAGCTACGGCGTAGCCAAAAAGCATTTCATGGCCGTGCCAAACCTGACTCAGTTGGTAATAGCTATAGGTTAAATGACCTTTGCCCAGCAGCATCAGCCAGTGGACCATCAATAGCAAGCTGGACAGGGCTGCAAAGAGGAAAAAGGGTCTAAAGGCCAGATTAAAGAGGGCAAAACCTCTGCTTTGGTGGGGTTCTTGAATTTGCATTGGGTGTCTATGCCTTAGAAAATCAATGATTAATACTGCAATCGAAACGCTTTTGTTCTGTTGAATAGAGTAAAATAATTGCTTTATTAACTCTATCACATAGGTTCGGCTGTTCGTTATGCGGTTGACGTTACTCTGTTTTAAGTTGTTTGTATGTAACTTACTGATAGCTGCTTCAGTGGTTGAGGCGGGTATAAGTGTGTCAGATAACCACGGGCGGGTGATTGATATTGCTCAACCTGCCCGCCGGGTCGTTGCTTTGGCACCCCATATTACTGAAAACTTGTTTGCTATTGGCGCTGGGCCTTATCTTGTGGGTGTGGCCAGCCATAGTGATTATCCGGTAGAGGCGACAGAACTTCCTATTGTGGGGGACTCTCAGAGCTTTAATTTAGAAGCGATTATTCAGTTGCAACCCGACCTGATTGTTGCCTGGCCGGGGGGGAATCCTCAGCTGCCGCTGCAGCGATTAGAGCAGATGGGTATTCCTGTTTATTACTCTGATCCACATGAATTCAGTGATATCCCTTTTAATTTGCGTGCGTTGGGTGAATTGTTTCAGCTTCCGGAAGCTGAGCAGCAGGCTGTCTTATTTGAAGAACGGTTGCAGGCGTTGCAACAACGCTTTAACAGGAGCAACAAGTTACGGGTGTTTTATCAGCTCTGGAATCAACCATTAATGACGATAAACCACACCCAGTTGGTTGATCGGCTAATCGGCCTGTGTGGTGGGACGAATGTCTTTTCGGAACACCAGGAAGTGATTCCCAGGTTAGGGGTGGAGTCTGTTTTAATAACCGATCCGCAGATAATTCTGACTGGTGAAAATGTGCCAGAAGGTTGGGAACGACAGTGGCAGCGCTGGCCAATGCTGTCGGCCAGTCGATATGCACAATTCTATCGGCTTAATGAAGATCTGCTTTATCGCCCGACGATGCGAATTCTCGATGGTGCTGATCAGATGTGTAGGTTGATGCAGCAGGCAAGAGAGGTTGTTGCCCAATAACCTGGCTAATGCTTAACGGGAGACTGAAATAGAGCCCGGGTGTAGTGCTTATTCGGTCAGTCCTTTAAAGAACGATTTAGTTTTTTGGGCGGCATCTTTAGTTGCATCCCATGCGGTCTCTGCACCTGATTGAGTACTGCACGCTGCCCGTGCGGCGACACACTTAGATTTACAGCCGGTCGCTGCGGCGTTATCGGTTACATGCTTTACTTCGCACTTGGTTTCACACCAGGTTTGTTCATCGGCACAATCAGCCAGCGCCACAGGTGCTAGCAGGGTTGCTGTAAGGGCAATGGTCAGTGGGGCGATTAAACGCAACATATCAATCTCTCTTTTAAGTTAAACACTGGCATCGTTCACCGGTGCTTTGCATCTTCGGGCTTCATCTTTTTCATAAAGTCAGGCTGGTTTACGAGGGCGCCATAACACTTCCTCTCCATCACCCTGGCGGGCCAGTATCCGTGCTGCGACAAACAACAGGTCGGACAACCGGTTAAGATAAGTAACGGCTTCCTGATTGACCTTTTCCTGTCGTGCAAGTTCAACAATTCTACGCTCAGCCCGTCGGCATACGCTACGCGCCTGGTGGCAAAGTGCTGCTACACGATTACCGCCCGGGAGAATGAACTCTTTCAGGGGCGGTAAATCGCTATTTAAGCGATCAATCTGTCGTTCCATCTCAGTGATGACCGCTGTCGTAATGACTTGGTAACCGGGATCAGCCACCGCTAATTCCCCCCCCAGATCAAACAGATCATTTTGGCACTGTAGCAACAGTTTCCTTAACGGTTCCTGAGCGGTTAGTTCCGCGATCAGTACGCCGAGCAGACAGTTTAGCTCGTCGGTGTCTCCCAGTGTCTCTATGCGGGGGTGGTCTTTATTGACGTTACTGCCGTTGGCTAGCGAAGTAGTTCCCTTATCGCCGGTGCGGGTGTAGATCTTGGTGAGGCGGTTGGCCATAGTGATCCCCTTCTGAAGGTCGGATGCTAAATGTTAGTATATGCAGTGGCTCATCCGATAAGTATAAAAAAGGGGAGCGTTTTTTGCTCCCCTTTCCACTGAAGTAATTAGACTCTGGGTCGCTTAGAAGCGATAGCCCAGGGTCAGCCTCAGATTACGCTCAGGAGCTGGGTAGTGATTGGCACCAGAGAAAGCTGAATAGATAGCGTAGCCATCGTATTTTTCGTTGCTCAGGTTATTTACCTTAAAGCTTGCAAACCAGTTATCGCGTTTGTAGTTAACCGCCGTGTTCAGAATGAACAGCTCAGGGATTTGGCGCTGTACATTTGTATTGTCGTCATCCTGATAACGCGAGCTGGTGTACTGGCCATCAACAAACAGGCTCCACTGACTGCTGAACTGATAATCGGTAAACAGGTTCAGTGTGTGCTCTGCTACGAAAGGCACAGCGTTTCCTTTGAAGCTTCCTGAAGTCAGTACTGCATCGGTGTAGGTGTAGGTAGCACCTGCAAGTAGAGACGCTGTCAGGGTCTGGCTAAATTCTACGATGACCCCCTGGCGCCGGGAGTCATCAAGGTTAATATTAGCCCCTTTTCCCCCGAAACCGAATGGATTAGCTATTTCCGCATCGTAAAGAATCTCATTCTTTAATGTCAGGTGGTAAAGGCTGGTTGTTAAGTTGGAGTTATCAAGCTGACGCTGCCAGCCCATCTCCCATGATGTGCCTTCCTGTGGTTTGAGGAATTCGACAGAGGGTAAAGTAAAGCCATGCTCGTCTAAGTTGGCAAAACGGAAGTTTTCATCACGTCTTACAAATAGCCGCTGTTGCTGATTCAACTGCCAGGATACCCCGATCTCTTTGACTGTCGCGCTTTCTTTGTTATTTCGGCTTTTTGATGTAAAGCTACTTAAGTTTTTATCTTCAACCCGGCTATGTCGTGCGCCTAAGGTCAGGTCTACGCTGCTGGTTAGGGGGATAATGGTCTGTAAGTAGAAAGCTCGCAGGTCTTGTCGATATTTACTACCCCAGGAGTTCTCATAGTTGCTTTGGATTTGGTCAAAACCACCAGTTAAATATAGCGTACCCTTATTCAGGTCCCATTCGCCACTGAGTCGTGGTGTGAGGCTTTCGACTGTGGAGTTATTATTAAAGTTACCACTAAGGTAACCGTAGTTCTTGGATTCCCGTTTACTATATTCACCTAGCAGGCTGAGATTGTCTGTCAGAACTTGATCAACACCTAGTCTGAGAATATCCGTCGTACCGTTACTGAAATCGTCTTTAGAGCTCTGGCGCCGGTCTTCTGCCAGTTCTGTGTCATTAAGAGCGCCCGGCAAGCGCAGATCATCATTGATTTTTTGTTTTTCGATAAACAGTTCACCGCTGTTATGCTGATAGCTCAGTTCACCGGTGTAGGTGTCAAATTCAGAATCATTATTATCCCGATAACCGTCGCTGACTGCGTGCTTACCGCTGAGGCGGATACCGATACCGTTGTCGTAGCTGTGACTAATGTTGGCCTGTAGGCTATTGGTATCATCGCTGCCGCCACTGAACTGGATGCTGCCACGGGTTTCTGTTGATGTTTTAGTAATGATATTGATAACACCGCCAACAGCCTGTTCACCATAAAGAGATCCGGCACTGCCATGCGTAATTTCGATCCGCTCGATATCTTCGATCGCAACGCTACTGAGCCTGGGGGCTTCCAGAGTAGGGTTGTTTAAGCGTCGTCCGTCGACAAGAATCAGGACGTTACTGCTGGTGTTCTGGCCAAAGCCGCGCATCGAAACTGATACTCGGTTACCGTCGCCCAGAGTATCCCGTATTTGAACCATACCACTGCTGCGAAGCAGATCTGCCAGGGTGTTTGCGCTGCTACGGGCGATCTGCTGTGAATCGATTACGGAGATCATCGCAGGCGCCAGGTTTTCACTCTGCTCTGAGCGGGTAGCGGATACGACGACGGTGCTTAAGGTGTTTTCTTGTGCTACGGCAGCAGCAGAGATCAGTGAAGTGCCCAGTAGCACAGCCTGATAAAGACTGGAATGTTTCATTGTATTTCCTGTTTAGCGCACCCACCGTGCACCTAAATAGTGAACTAATTACTGGCCGGTCTCCGGGCTTGTAACCTGATCAGCCGTTTGCTGATCTATACATCAACTGACGCCTTCCCATAACAGTGGCGTGTGTCAGTTTTGCGGTTACTTACCGTTGCGGGGGCAGCGCTGGATTTGCTCTGTTAAGGAGCGCACCAGTCTTCCCGATTAACCCTGGCTGTGGAATCAGCTTTGGGCACCAGTAGAACGAGGCGCTACTCTATGTTGCAGTAGCGCTCTGGTCAAATGAAAATGTATCAGCCTCTAATGAATTCGGGTCATCCAGGATAGGTGACCGGGCTAGTCTGGCGCTTAATCAAGTTTAGGGATATGTTTTTTGCCAAACTGAGGAAGCCGGTCCATAGCATCGGCAACGATTGAGCTATCAGGCTTAAGATTGATTTTTTTGTTTTTATCCTCGTAGGGCAGGGCGTTAAGGACTATCTTCATGGTTTCCAAACGGGCTCGTTTTTTGTCATCGGACATGATCGTAGTCCAGGGAGCGAACTCGGTATGGGTGTAATGGTACATCGCTTCTTTCGCTTTGGTGTATTCCTTCCATTTTTCGACTGAAGCCAGGTCCATAGGGCTGAGCTTCCAGTGTTTCAACGGATCTTTACTGCGTTTCTTAAAACGACGGAACTGCTCGCGCTGATTTACCGAGAACCAGAATTTGAAAAGTTTGACGCCACTTTCTACCAGAATCTGTTCCAGCATGGGGGTATGTTTCAGGAAGAGTTTATATTCCTCTTCTGTACAGAACTCCATAACCTGCTCTACGCCGCCCCGGTTATACCAGGAACGGTCAAACAGAACCATTTCACCAGCATTAGGGAGTTGTTCCATATAGCGCTGGTAGTACCACTGTCCTTGCTCAACAATGGATGGCTTATCCAACGCGACAATACGAGCTCCCCGGGGGCTCAAGTGTTCGGTGAAGCGCTGTATAGCACCGCCTTTACCTGCGGCATCTCTCCCTTCAAAAATGATAACAACTTTCTGGCCCGTTGCTTTGATCCAGTTTTGCATTTTCAACAGTTCGATCTGTAGCTGTTGCTTCTCTTTCTCGTAAGCTTTTCGGGACAGTTTCTCATCATAAGGGTAATCTTCCCCCAGCCCTAATGATCTGCGCCTTTCCGAGGGGCTCATCTCCGATTTCTTTTTAGTCATTGTCATATCCTTATCTGTTTTTAGTTAATAATGATTAGCCGGAATAGGGGTTTAACGGTCACCGGGTTCATTAATCGTACGGATAGCCTCCAATAAGAGTTGGTTTGCGGGTACGGGAATGCCTACTTTTTCTGCCACCTTGCAGAAAAAACCGGTGATGGTCTCAATCTCAGTTGCTCGATTATGACTAACATCCTGCTGCATCGATGAGTGATTGTTGCCGGTCAGCTCTGCTACATTCCAGGCCTGTTCCATTAACTTCCGCTCAAAAAGAAAGATGCCTGATGCTTCGGCTACGCTGTCTACTTCTTTGCAGATTTGGGCCATTGCAGCCCGCCGATCGGTATACTTAATCAGATCGCCATTACGGCAATTGTACAGCGCGGTAAGCGGGTTGATGGCGCAGTTGATAGCCAGCTTTCGCCATAAAACAGAGTTGATATCAGTTGTCAGTGTCAACTTGTCATCGACAGCAGCTATCTCTTCAAACAGCTGATCGTTACCCTGTTTTGAGAGCCTGCCGATCTGGGTGTCGCCGATGCCTGCGCGGATAAGGTTAAAGGGAGCGTTGAAGTATGCGCCATCGGTTGTGCTGCCGGCCCATATTTCTAATTCCGGATTGTCATCGACGAGTTGCTGTTGTGGTCCCATACCGTTATGCAATAAAAGAATGCGGGCATCATCGGCCAATCGGTGGCGGATTGAGTTAAAGGCATCTACTGCAGCAAAAGATTTTGTGGTGATCAGCAGCTGGTGGATAGGTGTTGTATTATCGGCGAGCTCTACCGCTGTTTCGAAGTGTTCTGTCTGTTTGTTAGTAGTGACAGAAAAGTGTCCGTTTTTACGGTATTGAACCAGCTTTTCCTGATTTCGAAGAATCAGGCAGACCTGATGACCCGCCTTATGTAATTTGCCGGCCCAGAGCAGACCAATCGCTCCTGCGCCTAAAATATGCCATTGCATTATTGATTCCAAAACTCTTACTGAATGGGGTAGGTGTCTGTCCATCATAGCGGTATGATAGGCAGGATCAAACGAATTAGGCCGCAGGTGCGCGGTGATTGTTTTAAGGAGTAATTTCGATGCCATCATTTGATATCGTTTCAGAGCTGGATCTGCATGAAGTCAACAACGCGGTAGATCAGGCAAACCGTGAACTGGGTACCCGTTACGACTTTAATAAAGTCGATGCGACCTTTGAATTGGCGGGTGAAGTGATCACGCTGCAGGCTGAGGTAGATTTTCAGTTGCAGCAGATGATGGATATTCTGCGTAATAAGCTGGTGGGCCGAAAGATTGATACGAAAAGTCTTGAGATCGGTGAGGCGCAGACCGTGCATATGCGTGCGCGTCAGATTGTGACGCTGAAGCAGGGGTTGGATCAGCCGTTCAGTAAGAAAATAGTTAAAATGATCAAAGATGCCAAACTGAAAGTTCAATCCCAGGTTCAGGGCGAACAGGTGCGGGTGACGGGAAAAAAACGTGATGACCTTCAGCAGGTTATGGCGCTGTTACGTGAAGCTGATCTTGAACTGCCCCTCCAATACACGAATTTCCGTGATTAATTATACTTAATAACGACAGCGTTCAGCTGTCATTATTGTTTAACCTATACGCTTGATCCGATATAAGCCAATCATTGCCCTCAAAGGATATATAGTGGACACGGTTAATCCCCCTGAGACTAAACAAAACTGGTTAGATGCCGTGCTTAACCGGCGGACGTTAATTTGTATCTTCACCGGCTTCTCTTCGGGTATGCCGCTCTATGTCTTATTCCAGTTGCTCCCTGCTTATCTGCGTGCTGAAGGGGTAGGGCTTAAAGAGATCGGTTTGTTTGCGCTCGTTACCTTCCCCTATACCTGGAAGTTTATGTGGGCGCCTTTGATGGATCGTTACATCCCACCGTTTCTTGGGCGTCGCCGTGGCTGGATGTTTATTATGCAGCTGGCTCTACTGGGGTCGATTGCCTGCTTAGGTTTGTTCGATCCAACGATGTCGATTATGACGATTGCCTACCTGGCCACCGCTGTTGCGCTGTTTAGTGCCAGTCAGGATATCGTCCTGGATGCGTATCGGCGGGAGTTGTTGCCGGATCAGGAGTTGGGTTGGGGTAACTCAGTGCATGTGCAGGCTTATCGTATCTCCGGCCTGGTTCCAGGTGCCCTGGGTTTGATTCTGGCGGATATCCTCCCCTGGAGTAGCGTGTTTATGATTATTGCCGCGTTTATGCTGATCGGCATACTGATGACGCTGGTGGTAAAAGAACCGGTTACTGAGCCCCGGGCGCCTAAAACCTTGAAAGAGGCGATAGTCGAACCCTTCCATGAGTTTATTACCCGGCTTGGCTGGACAGGGGCGCTGCAGATTCTCTGCTTTATGTTCCTCTATAAGCTTGGGGATAATATGGCGACGGCGCTGTCGACACCTTTCTATATCGATCTGGGTTTTACCCTGACAGAAATAGGCGTCATCGCCAAAGCATCTGCACTTTGGGCGTCTGTTGTCGGTGGTATTCTCGGGGGTCTGTGGATGATCAAACTGGGTATAAACCGAGCCCTGTGGATCTTTGGCGTGGTGCAAGTGATTACTATACTCGGTTTTGCTTTACTCGCTGAAGCCGGCCCGGACAAACTGATGCTGGCGATTGTTATCAGCCTTGAATATCTGGGTGTTGGATTAGGTACCGCCGCTTTTACTGCCTTTATTGCGCGCTCTACCAGTGTTGCTTTTGCGGCCACTCAATTTGCCTTGTTTACCGCTTTGGCTGCATTACCGCGTACTTTTGTTAATGCTATCACCGGATATATTGTTGATGCTGTTGGCTGGAATTTGTTCTTCTATATCTGTGCAGTGCTGGCGATACCGGGGATGATTTTGTTACTCAAGGTTGCTCCCTGGCATGGGGATCGTCTTAATGTAGAGAGTGCTAACCGTACTGGTTAAAGCATACAATATTCCAGTAGTGTGGTTGATTAATCTGTTTTAAATACGGGCTAAATCTATGTCGATCAGCAGTATTTCACCTGTTTCTTTCGGTTTTTGTGTGACAACTGCAATTTGATAACTGTCGATCTGAGTCTTAAATAATTGCCACTCTGTTTTACCTTCTTTCAGGTCTGAATATGAAAGAGAGGCGAGGGTTATTTTATCTTGATCAGCAATTGGAAGCGCTTTGTAAAAAGCTTCTTTGGCGCACCAGAGGCGATAAAAGTATTGACCTGAAGCATCGCCAGACCCGGGTAGTCGATCAAGCTCCTCAGTGTTCATAAAGAACTCTGCAGCTGCGTGAAAGTCTCTGTCTCCATTTAATAGTTCAGCATCAATGCCGATTCTTTTACTGCTCAGCGCAAAGCAGACTATGTTATGGCTGTGAGTCAGGCTGAGAAAGTGAGGCTCGGGAAGGTTGTGAATAACCGGGGTCGAGTTATTCCTTTCTTCAATCTGCCAGTAGTTTAAGGGCTTTTTGAATAGTTGGCTCAGGGCTGAGCATATTAGTAGCCTGCTGGAGATAAACTGTTTACGTCTGCGACAATGCTTAATGGCTTGATAGTAGTCTTGTTGAGCAAGCGGTAGTAGCGACAGCCATTTCTGATAAATTAGGCTGTTAGCTAATCCGGTGTGGCTGTACCAGAACCGGACCGATGGTTGCTCTGCCTTAGCGGGCAAGTTTAACTACGTCACCGTTCAGTGCTACACCCGCTATAATAGCGCCGGCATGGCATTCGAACTCACTGTTACTACTGTTTCTTTCTTTCTTGTAATAACTAATAATATTTACGACGGCATTGCCACCCTCAGTTTTTGCTCTTTCCTGCAACGTGAGTAACGCGGACAGAAATACCCAGCGGCATGCTTCGCCATCACTTTTGCCAAATGCATTAGTTTTCTTGTTGGTGGTGAAATTACCGAGAGATTGTGATTTTTTGGGATGATTTTGGGTGCCGAAATATAAACGAATATTCGGATCTAAACGTTCCTGAAAATCAGCTGATTGCATTGCATCCTGGATTGAAAACATCAATTTTGAATCACGACTGAAAGCCTCAGGGGCAACTAACAGTAGAGTGGTTGTTAGAATAGTGATCAATAATTTCACGATTTACTCCATGTGGATAGTGTCCATTTAATGTGCCGATTATAGGGAGATAAACGCGCCGCTTCAATGATCTTTAGGTTTGCATCAGAGAGCCTAACGAGTAGAATTCCACACTGAAAATTAGGGATAATACGTTAATGCGTAAGATTGTATGTTTTACATATGATTGTTGTCGGAGTTGAGCGCTTGATTCGTTTTAAATTGCAATCATGGAATGCATTTGCCCCGGGACTGGAAAACCATCAGGCATGGCGTGAATGGCTTCTGCACCCATCGGAACTTTCCCCGGAACTGGGGAAAACGTCTCTGAAACAGATTCCGCCTATGCTCAGGCGGCGCTTTACTGAGTTAGGACGTTGTGCGGCGGGTGCTGCTCTGCCTCTGCTTGAGGACGTCGATGCTATCCCCGGAGTATTTGCTTCCCGCCATGGCGATACGCCACTGACTCTTTCTTTACTCGAAGGTATTGCTGAAGGTGAGCCGATGTCGCCTACCGGTTTTAGCCTTGCTGTGCATAATGCCCTGAGCGGCTTGCTTTCTATCGCTCGAAAAGATGTCAGTGAAGTAACTGCGATTGCGGCGACGGAAAACCTTATTCCCAATGCACTTATCGAAGCGGTGACTCAACTACAGGACCAGCCCCGGGTTCTCTGTGTTATCTATGACTTACCTCTGCCTGAGCTCTATAAAGCCTATAGTGATTCAACACCATTTCCATGCGCGGTGGCGATGATTCTCAGTCGGGAAGAGGGGGATGGTTTTATATTGCAGAGTGACAATGGACAAGGTAGTGACCCGACTCAGAGCGATGATTTTATGACCTTGCTCCGCTTGCTCAATGGTTTGGAGTCCAGCGTAGTTTTCGGCAGTTCCCTGACCCGTAGCCGGTGGCGGATATCCCCAGAATGAACTGTTTACTAGCTCGCATAAACCATGGCTGGCGTTGGGTTGCCACTGCGTTTAGTTTTTTTGTTTTTGGTCTTGGCGGTATCCTACTGCCTCTATTTGCTGTTCCGGTACTTTATCTTATGCCAGGTACTGAGCGACAGCGGGAGCGTCGTGCGCAGGGCGTTATTCATCATTCGTTTCGTTTTTATATCGGCATGATGAAATTCCTTGGGGTTTTGAGTTATGAACTGGAGGGTGTGGATAAGTTACGCCAGGCTAAGTTGATTCTGGCTAATCATCCATCCTTGATCGATGTCATCTTCCTGATTTCGTTAGTGCCTAATGCCAACTGCGTTGTAAAAGGGGGACTGGTACGAAATCCTTTTACCCGGGGGCCGATTAAGACGGCAGGTTATATTATTAATGAAAGCAGCGAATTTGTGATATCCGCAGCGTCAGAGGCTTTTACTAAAGGTGATGCGCTGATTATCTTCCCAGAAGGAACGCGTACAACTCCACAGCAACCGAGTAGCCTAAAACGTGGCGCCGCGAATGTTGCAATCAGAGCTGCTGCAGATATAACGCCGGTGCTGATTGAATGTGTTCCGACTACGCTGAGCAAAGAAAATCGGTGGTATCATGTGCCATCGAAGAAAGTTCATTTCCGGATTAAGGTGTGCGAAAAAATTTTGGTGGCCCCTTATTTAGCTGAGAGTGCCCCATCCGTCGGTGCAAGGAAACTGACTACGGATCTGACAGAATATTTTAATAAGGAGTTGATACTGTATGAGCGATCTGCAGCTGGAAATTAAACAGATGATCATTGAAACCCTGGATTTAGAAGATATTGAGCCAGCGGAGATCATTGATGATGAACCGTTGTTTGTTGAGGGTCTGGGGCTCGATTCGATTGATGCTCTGGAGATCGGTCTGGCGCTGCAAAAGCGGTATGGAATTAAGTTAAAAGCTGACTCAGAAGATACGCGTGAACACTTTTCGAGTGTTAACGCTCTGGCTATTTTAATTGAATCACAACGGGCGAGTTAAGAGGTTTTTATGATTGATCAGGAGCAAGTTTATCAGAAAATCTCAGCGGTACTTGTCGAGTTGTTTGAGATTGACCCCGCCGCCATTCATCCTGAAGCACACCTGTATCAGGATCTGGATATCGATAGTATTGATGCGGTTGATCTGGTGGTTGAACTGAAAAAGATGACCGGTAAGAAAATTAAGCCGGAAGATTTTAAATCGGTCCGCACTGTACAGGATGTGGTGACTGAAGTTGAAAAACTGGTTGGCTGATGTCGATGGTTTTTAAAATCGGTGCGCTAGTGCTGACGCTGGCGTATCCCTTTATTGTGTATTGGGGATTACAGAGTTTCAATGCAGCTCTGCTGCTGCCACTGCTTGCTATCATTTTGGCGCTGCGCTGGGTAGCGGGTGAACAGAGCACCGACCGTAAAGTCATTTTCGCCAGTGCGGTAGGTGTTGCACTGATCGCTATTATTTGGGGTATACAGCAAGGCTTGAAGTTTTATCCGGTGTTGGTCAATTTTAGTATGCTGGTGATATTTGGTAGTAGCCTCTATGCCCGGCAGACGGTTGTTGAAAAGCTCGCCCGGATTAAAGAGCCGGATCTTCCGCCAGAGGCGATTGCCTATACCCGTAACGTTACCCGCGTCTGGTGTGCTTTCTTTGTGCTGAATGGAACAATATCTGCCGGGACTGCTATCTGGGGTTCTGAGGAGACATGGATGTTGTATAACGGCTTTATCGCTTATATTTTGATCGGTTTCCTGATGGCTGCGGAATGGATTGTCCGGCAAAGGGTGAGACGGAACTGATGACGAACTTACTTTCGCTGACCTGTTGGTTAAACAGTGCTCCAGAGGGCGTTATCGCTTACGCTGCTGATAGCTCTGTTAGTAAATCGGACTTGGAAAACAGGGTCGCCTTTTGGATGCGGATTCTACCTGCCGAGAAGGGGCAGCGTTGGGCTGTATACCATAAAGATTCGGCAGAGTTCCTGTCTATTGTGTTTGCACTCTGGCAACTGGATTGCATCGCTTGTATTCCCGGTGATAATCGGCCTGCGACCTGCGAAAGGTTGCGTCAGCGAGTTCAGGGGTTTATTGGTGATTTTCCGGCTGATTTAGTGAGTTACGATATTTCGGGTGTTGTTGTCAGTTTTGACGTAGCACCTGAATGGAGAGTCCTTAATACCGATTCTCCAGCGCTAGAGATCTACACCTCGGGCACGACCGGAGAGCCTAAAGCTATAGGTAAAACATTTGCTCAGTTAGAGAGCGAGGTGGCAGCGCTTGAAGCCCTCTGGCCTGGTAATCGCGACGCTGTTGTTATCTCAACGGCAACTCATCAGCACTTCTACGGCCTTATATTTCGCCTGATATGGCCTATGGTCAGGGGACAGTGCTTTGAAATTCAGCAATGGCAGTACACCGAGGATGTGTATAGCAGGGCGCAGCGCTATTCTGCTTTTTCATTGGTGTCGACCCCTTCACACCTCGGACGTATTAATACCACAGTTGCCTGGGCCGAAGTCGCTGAGCGCTGCTGCTCAGTACTTTCATCTGCAGCGCCGTTACAGCGGAAAGACAGTTTGTCGGTAGCGAAGCTGCTGAAAACTCAGGTGCGTGAAATTTATGGTAGTTCAGAAACCGGTGCAATTGCCTGGAGGATTCAATCAGATAGAAATGAAGAAGCCTGGCAGGCGTTACCCGGGATCAGGTTGTCACAGACGGACGATTCATTATTAACGGTGACGGCAAATCAGCTGCTGGAACCAGGTTTTAAAATGTCTGATCGTGTTGAGTTTGTTTGTGACGGTCGATTTAAACTATTGGAGCGAGTCGATCGTATTGTTAAAGTCGAAGGCAAGCGCGTATCACTGGCGGAAGTGGAGCTGGTCGTTCAGAATAATCCCTTTATCGAAGTAGTAAAGGCGCTGGTGATTACTCGTAAACGGACTGAAGTTGCGTTGGTCGCTGAGCTTACCGGGATGGGGCGACAGGAATTAGCCCTGATAGGCAAACGAAAACTGGTGCAACAGTTCAGACAGTATTTACAAGATTTCTTTGAACCGGTGTTATTGCCTCGACGCTGGCGCTTTGTTGATCAGATGCCTTACAACGCTCAGGGGAAATTACCGATGGATAGCTTGCAAGCTATGTTTGAACAGGAAGAAGTTAAATGGCCTGAACTGCTGAGTCAGACCGTTGAAGGTCAGGTCGCTGAGTTAGTTTGCCGTATACCCGCAGAGCTGATCTATTTTGATGGGCACTTTGCCGGGAATCCTATTTTACCTGGCATCGCACAAGTTCACTGGGCTGAACATTATGGGCGTCAGATGCTGAACCTGACAGGGCGGTTTGATCGTTTACAAGTTATAAAATTTCAGCAGGTTATTTTTCCTGAGTCGACCATCAGCCTGTCGCTCGAATTTAACCCTGAAACAGATAAACTTAGTTTTCGTTTTTATTCCGATAAAGGAGTCCACTCCAGTGGCCGGATCTGTTTTAGCTGAGATCGACTTTAAGCCGGTTGTTGTTATTCCGGTTTATAACCATGAAGAAGCTATCGGAGTGACGCTGACGGATGTCCTGAGTTATGGCTATCCGGTATTGCTGGTGGATGATGGAAGTTCACCAGAGTGTCGTGATCTGCTTGTTCAATTGAGTGATCAGCATCCAGATCGGGTGAAGTTGATTCGTTTGGAGCAAAATTCCGGCAAGGGGGCTGCGGTTAAAGCGGGACTTAGACAGTTGTTTGCGGCAGGTTATAGCCACGCGGTACAGGTAGATGCGGATGGACAGCATGACCTGCAGGATCTGCCACTGTTTATGGCGACCGCTAAAAGAACGCCAGAGGCTTTGGTGATCGGATATCCTCGATATGATGAGTCTGTTCCGGCACACCGCTATTATGCACGCTATCTGACCCATATCTGGGTTTGGATCAATACGCTTTCCTTTGCCATCAAAGATACTATGTGCGGTTTCCGGGTTTATCCCTTGGCGAAGACGGTGGCGATGCTTGAGCAGGAACCTTGTGGCAATCGTATGGATTATGACACAGAGGTGATTGTGCGTTGGGCCTGGCAGGGATTTTCTGTCAGAAACCTGCCAACCCGTGTGAATTACCCGATTGATGGGGTCTCTCATTTCAATGTTGTGAAAGATAATATTTTGATCTCTCGAATGCATGCTCGTCTTTTCTTTGGCATGTTGCTGCGTTTGCCTGGGATTATCCGGAAGAAGTTTAATGGCTGAGCCGCAAAAGCATTGGTCCGGTATCGGCGAAGCCGGATCGTTGCTCGGGATGAAATTTCTGCTGCTGGTCTACCGATTGTTTGGGCGCTGGGGGTTTCGGCTGATCCTGCTGCCGGTGATCAGTTATTTTTATATCACCCGTCAGTCGGCACGACAGGCTTCTGCCGAATATTTGGACCGCTTACAGAAAGCTTTTCCAAATAGCTTCATGGAGGCATTGAGTTCGCGTCAGCATTTTTGGAGTTTTGGCGAGGTTTTGCTGGATAAACTACTGGTCTGGATGGGTCGTATTCACCGGGAAGATGTGATCTTTGAAACACCGGATGTATTTGCCGAGGTAGATCAAAGTACTCGTGGCGGTGTGATCTTTGTATCTCATTTAGGTAATACCGAGATCTGCAGCGCACTGGCTCATCAGCTGCCTGATATTCGGATTACGATGCTGGTATATACCCAGCATGCTGAAAAATTTAACGCACTGATGAAACAAACCAATAGTAGTGCCTGTATCAATTTAATGCAGGTGACCGATATCTCACCCGCGACAGCGATGGTTTTGTCCGAGCGTATTGAAGCTGGAGAGTATGTCGTCATTGCAGCAGATCGTACTCCGGTTAACGGAACGGGCCGCACCTCTTTGGTTGATTTTTTAGGTGCTGAGGCAAGTTTTCCACAAGGCCCCTTTATTCTGGCCGGATTACTGCGCTGCCCGGTATACCTGTTATTCTGTCTGAAACAGGAACAACGATATCATCTTTATTTAGAACAGTTTGCGGCGCAAATAAGTTTTAATAGACGTAATCGCAGTGAACAGATTAAGGGCGCTGTACAGACTTATGCGAAAAGACTCGAGCACTATTGTCAACTTGCTCCTTTGCAATGGTTTAATTTCTTTCCGTTCTGGCAATCAGGGCAGGCTTCAGATGAATCCAGAAATTAATTGTTTAATGCCGCAGTCGCTTAGGAAGTCGTATGGTTGAAGCTGAGAGTATTATTGAAATCCCTTTCCATGATGTCGACGTGATGCGGGTTGCCTGGCACGGGCACTATGCCAAGTATTTAGAAATTGCCCGCTGCGAGCTATTCGAGCAGTTTGATTACAACGTTCCCCAGATGGAAGCGTCCGGTTATGCCTGGCCGGTGATCGATATGCGTATCCGCTATGCGCAGCCCTTGCATTTTCAGCAGAAAGTCAGGGTTAAGGCGACACTGGTAGAGTGGGAAAATCGATTGAAGGTTAATTACCTGATTACCGATGTGGAAACCGGCAAGCGTCTGACGAAAGCGTATACCGTTCAAGTTGCTGTAGACGTCGCCAGTGGAGAGATGCTCTATGTGTCTCCAGATATTCTGTTTCAAAAACTAGGGCTGAAATCGTGATTCGATGGTTGGTTATACTCTTGTTTGTCGGATGGCCTGTTGTGAGCCAGGCGGCAGACTCCAGGCTGCTTGAGTCGCTTACAACTGCGCCGGAAGCGCTAAAGGGGCAGTTTACCCAGGTGAAGTATGTGCAAGCGTTGGATGCCCGGTTTGAATCATCCGGTCGTTTTGACTATCAACGGGGTAGCTCGATTCGCTGGCATACTCTGAAGCCTATCGATAACTTGTTAACACTGACCCCCCGGACAATTTCCAGTCAGCAAGGTGATACCCTGCTTTCAAACCTGGATAGTCAGACTAATCCGGTAGTAACAATTTTTAGCGATATTTTTTTCGGTGTAATGACGGCGCAGTGGCAGACGCTTGCAGAATACTTTGAGATGGATATACAGGGTTCGAAAGAGCATTGGACAGTGACATTGCATCCAATAGATAAAAGTGTTGAGCAAGTGGTTGCCCGGGTTGAACTCAGCGGCGATGAGTTACTTCGCGAGGTGTTGCTTTTTGAAGCGGCAGGGGATCAGACGCAGATTAAGTTTATCGAACTTCAACAATGAAGATTACGCTGCAAAAAGGACACGTGGTTGCTCTGCTATGGCTCATTATCGTCATGGGCATGGTAATAACTGCCATCAGGCAAGGGCCGTCATTTGATACCAGTTTGATAGCTCTCTTACCGGTTACTGAGCAGCGACCGGAAATTGGCCAGGCTGTTGACAAGTTGTCCAGTGATTTCTCCGGACAAGTATTATTGGCTATATCTGCACCCGAACAAGATGTGGCCCGTAAAGCGGTTGCTATTGCAGTGAAACAATTAGGTAATTTGTCTGATATCGCTCGCATAGACTGGCAGTTAGATGAATCAGCGCTTGTCGCTGATGAATTGTATCCTTTTCGCTTTAGTGTGCTGAGTGATGAGGTACGCAACCGGTTATTAGCCGGGCAGGGTAAGCAGCAATATCAGTTGGCGTTACAGCGACTATTCAGCCCACTCTCAGGTAGTGTTCAGGATCCGATCCGTGATCCTTTTACTTTTTATGCAGATCTGCAGATGGCACAGCAGTCTGGTTTACAGCTAACCCTGGAGCAGGGGCTTTTTCGACTGACTTCGGCTAAGCAGCCTTCTTACCTTATTCGTCTTAGCCTGGACAACGATCCTTTTTCTTTGCCTATACAGCAACGGGTGTTGGCGGTGGTTGATCCTCTCGATCAGGAATTGGAGCAGCTCGGTGCTCAGCTGTATCGCTCCGGGTTAATCTGGCACTCTGCAGCCGGTGCGCAACAGGCCAAAAATGAGATATCAACGATAGGGCTTGGATCTTTACTTGGCATCGTACTGCTGATGCTACTGGTTTTTAAGCGTATCAGTGCGCTGGGCGCTGTTTTACTTCCGGTTTTGATTGGCTGCCTGATGGCCGGTGCAGTGACACTGTTGATCTTTGGAAAGGTTCATTTGATAACCCTGGCCTTTGGCGCTGGACTGGTGGGGGTGTCTGTCGATTATGCGCTGCACTTTATCTGTGAGAGACAGGTGCAGCCTGCAGATAGGGTCGTAAAAAATCTATTTGCAGGTTTGCTATTGGGATTGGTTTCCAGTGTGACCGCCTATGCAGCACTAGCGCTAGCACCATTTCCTGGGTTGCGTCAGATGGCGGTGTTCTCTGTAACCGGGTTAACGGCAGCCTGGTTGACAGTTCTGCTATGGCTTCCTTTTATCAGCAGTGGGAAAGCTTCGAAAGCGCTGCCCTCTGCTGCACTGTTGAATCGGTGGCGACAAAGTTATCCACATCTGGAATCCCAGCCATTGTTGATTGTCGGTTTTATCCTGGTATCACTTAGCACTCTGGTTATCATCTGGCAGGGACAGTCACAGGATGATATTCGCCTTCTGCAGACCTCTTCGATTGAACTTTTGGAGGAAGATCATCAGGTGCAACAGCTACTGGGAAACAGTAGCAGCTCAGAGTTTATCCTGATCACAGGGGCTAGTGTTGAAAAGGTTCTGCAAACAGAAGAGCGGTTACTACCAGCCCTGCAGGCATTAGTTGATCCGTCAGGATTACAAGACTATCAAGCCTTATCTCAGGTGCTACCGTCACTGCAGCGGCAATCTGAAAACCATCACTTAGTTCGTGATCTGTATCGACAATACCTGCCAGAGATAAGCACAGTTCTTCGCATTTCAGAGTTTCAACGACTGAATATCGAAACTGAGCTTGAACGGGGTGTTAAGCAACCTATGACACCGACTGAATGGCAGCAGTTACAGGCTAGTGAGGGTTGGCGCTCACTACTTGTTAGTGATACTTCAGGGGCAGTGGCGAGTGTTATTCGTTTGAAGGGGGTGTTGGACTCAGATCTGAAAGGGCAGCTGAAGTTATTGACCGACGGAGAAGCCGGGGTTTACTGGGTTGACCGCGTTGACAGCATTAGCATCCTGTTGTCCGATTACCGACAACAGATAATCCAGTGGTTGATGATTGCATATGGCTTAGTATTGGGTCTTCTGGCGATTCGATATCGCACCGATCTTTGGCGTATTATCCTGCCACCATTGACCGCATCGCTGATAACCTTTGCGGCGCTGATACTCAGTAATGGTGGTTATAATCTGTTTAACCTTATCGCCCTGATGTTGGTATTAGGTATCGGCCTGGATATGGGGATTTTCCTCTATGAGTCTGCGGATAGCGATCATACCTGGCTAGCGGTAAGCTTGTCGGCTGTGACAAGCCTGTTGGCATTTGGATTATTAACCTTTAGCAAAACCCCCGTACTTTATCATTTTGGCATCATTGTATTACCCGGACTCTGTTTGGTCTGGTTGATTGCACCACTGATGCGAAGGTTACAACCGGAGATTAAAACATGACTGTTTCACAGGGATGTTACGACGTCGTTATTATAGGCGCAGGCCCCTCAGGAGCTGTGGCCTCTTCACTACTAGCGGACTATGGCTACAAGGTTTTAGTCCTGGAAAAAGAGCATTTTCCGCGTTTCTCAATCGGTGAGAGTCTGTTGCCTCAGAGCATGGAGTTTCTTGAGCAGGCTGGCATGCTGCAAGCGGTTGTTGAAGCAGGTTTCCAATATAAGAATGGCGCTGCGTTTACCCGCGCAAATGATTATGACTGCTTTGATTTTCGACAAAAATTTTCGTCGGGTTGGGGTACTACCTTTCAGGTACAAAGAGATCGCTTTGATAAAGTGCTGGCGGATTGCGCCAGTTCCCGGGGGGTTGAAATTCGGTATGGTCAGACGGTTGTTGCAGTAAAAACTGTAACGGATGCGGTGCATATCGATGTTGTTTCTGATGGCGGTTCTGCTTATAAAGTTAGTGCCGCATTTATACTCGATGGTAGTGGCTTTGGTCGGGTGCTCCCTCGTCTGATGCAGCTGGAAAAATCATCTGCTCTTGCTTCACGAGTGTCGCTATTTACGCATATAGAAGACAATATCTCCGACAGCTCCTTTGATCGGAATAAGATATTGATTACCGTTCATCCAGAGCATAAGGAAGTCTGGTATTGGTTAATTCCTTTCAGTAATGGTCGAGCCTCTGCGGGCGTTGTTTTACCGAGGGAGATGTATGCTGATCTGGAAGGAACAGAGGACGACATTCTTCAACGCTTTATCAGTGAAGGGGGCATGTTAAATAGGGTGCTCGAGAACGCAGCGTTTGATACGCCTGTAGGGATCATTGATGGCTATTCGTGTGATGTTGAAACCCTTTTTGGCGAGCGTTTTGCGCTGCTGGGTAATGCCGGTGAGTTTCTCGATCCGGTGTTTTCCTCCGGTGTGACTATCGCTTTGAAGTCGGCATCACTTGCTGCAGGGGTGGTGCATCAGCAGCTTCAGGGATTGCAGCCTGACTGGAAGGCAGAGTATGCGATTCCTCTGATGCGGGGAGTTGATACCTTTAGGGCTTTTGTCGAAGGTTGGTACGATGGCCGCCTGCAAGATGTTATTTTTGCAGAAGAGAAAAGTGATCAGATTAAAGAGATGATCAGTTCGATTCTGGCAGGTTATGCCTGGGATATTAAGAATCCTTATGTGCGGGATCCAGATCGTCTGACGACCCTGGCTGAACTATGTCGCAACTGATGTCGGAATTGAAGACTCCGCTAACCAGAATGGGCTGCGCACTGTTCCTGTTTTTACTGGCGGGCTGTAGCAGTTTTGGTACTGTGGAACGTTCGCCTGAAATGCTGCTACTTAAACCGGTACACGGGCCGGCGCCGGTATTGTTGACACAGCGTGTGACTTTAAGTAGCTGGGGGCAGCAAAAGCAGTTTGTTGCGATCGCCCGGTTCACCTATGAACAGTCTAAACTGGTCGCTTTACTGCCAACTGGACAGCAGCTGCTGTACCTTGAATTTGATGGAGAACAGCTGGAACAGCGGGCGATGCCCTCGATTGAACTCCCGGGTAAAGATATACTGGCGCTGATTCAATTTGCGCTATGGCCCGGGGATACGCTGCTGCGTAATTATCGTTCGGATCAGGGGTGGAATATTGATATAACCGATGGTCGTCGAGAACTGACCCATAATGATAATTTGTGGGTAGATGTCAGTTACCATGAACAGCAGATCAATATATACAATTATCTGGCCAAATACCGGGTTCTAATTGAGACCCTTGAGCAGAAGGATTTGGAACCTTGAAACGATGTTACCTCAATGCAATGGCAATGCTCAGCGCGATGGGAGATTCGCCAGGGAAAGTCTGTGACTTACTCAGATCTGGTCAGCCAGAATTAACCCTGACTGATCAATTCAGTCCCGGCCAGCAACTTCCGTTGGGGCTATATGACGGTGAGTTACCAGAAATTCAATTTAGTGAGCCGAAATGGCAGAGCCGAAATAATCGCTTTGCTCTGGCTGCTTTAGATCAGATCAGAAGTCAGGTGAATACAGCAATAAAGCGTTATGGTGCCGATCGGGTTGCTGTGGTCATAGGCACATCTACTTCGGGTATCGGCGATAGCGAAGCCTTTCTTAATCAACGGGCGATAACGGGGCAAGTTCCTGACGAGTATGATTATGGTCTTCAGGAGATGGGTGCCACCGCAGCCTTCGTGGCTGAAGAGTTAGATGTTAGCGGGCCTGTGTTTGGCATTTCTACGGCCTGTTCTTCTGGGAGCAAGACGCTGGCATCGGCTCGAAGATTGCTGCGATCAGGCCTCTGTGATGCCGTGATCGCAGGTGGAGTAGATACAATGTGCCACCTGACTGTACAGGGATTTTCGTCACTGGAAGCGGTTAGTGAACAGCTTTGTAACCCATTCAGTGTTAATAGGAATGGTATTAATATCGGTGAAGCCGCAGCGCTATTTCTGGTTACTGCCGAGGCTGAAGGCGTTGAGCTTGCGGGGGTTGGTGAAAGTTCCGATGCTCATCATATCTCTGCGCCAGATCCATCAGGTGCAGGTGCGGTCAGGTGTATGTCTGCGGCATTAGCTGATGCGGGAATCTCTGCCGAAAAGATTAGTTATATTAATCTTCATGGCACAGCGACACCACTGAACGATCAGATGGAGTCAAGAGCGGTAACTGAAGTATTTGGTACGCAAGTGCGTTGTAGTTCAACTAAACCCTTTACCGGACACACTCTGGGCGCTGCTGGTGCTCTTGAAGCGGCTATCGGTTGGCTGGCGTTGCGGGAGAGCTTGATACCTCCGCATTACTGGGATGGTGAGTCTGATCCCGGTCTGCCTGCTATCAACCTTGTGGCTAAATCCACAGATGAGAAACTGGAATATATGCTGAGCAACTCATTTGCTTTTGGTGGCAATAATATATCTCTGATATTGAGGCGGTTGTAATGAAATCTGAATATCAGGTAGCTGATCTGGTGCCTCACTCGGGGCGAATGAGCCTGTTAACATCGATTACGGGACAGGGCGAAGACTGGTTGTCTGCACAGGTAGTGATTACTCAGGATTCAATGTTTGCTGATTCTAAAGGTGTACCTGCATGGGTTGGTCTTGAATATCTGGCTCAGGCCATCGGTGCTTTTGCTGGCTTGCAGGAGAGGCTTAAGGGTGAGTCACCCAAGCTGGGTTTTTTGTTGGGAACACGTAAGTATATTTGTAGTACTGATTACTTTCTGCCTGGTGATCAACTGGAGTTGAAAGTGATCAGGAACATGCAGGCTGAAAATGGCTTGAGTGCCTTCGAGTGTCATCTGCGTGCGAATAGTTATACCGCCACAGCGAGCTTAAATGTTTTTCAGCCCGAAGATGCGGAACAGTTTTTACAGGGGGCAAGTGAATGAAGGGAACAGTTCTGGTTACCGGTTCAAGTAGAGGCATTGGTAAAGGTATCGCGCTGCGGTTAGCCCGGGATGGCTATGATATTGTGTTGCATTGTCGTTCTAATTTTGCGGACGCTGAACAAGTAGCGGCTCAGATTCAGGCGCTTGGGCAAAAGGTAAGAGTTTTACAGTTTGATATCGCCAATCGCGATAAAACTCGCGAAGTCCTGGAGCAGGATACAGAAGAATTTGGCGGCTACTATGGTGTTGTCTGTAATGCAGGTGTGGCACGAGATAATGCTTTTCCAGCGATACCTGGAGAGGAGTGGGATGAGGTATTAAGGACCAACCTGGATGGCTTTTATAATGTTCTTCATCCGGTAATTATGTCGATGATTCGGCGTCGGAAAGCCGGTCGGATCGTTACCCTGTCTTCGGTATCAGGTGAGATGGGTAATCGTGGGCAGGTTAATTACAGCGCAGCAAAAGCAGGTATCATCGGCGCGACAAAGGCGTTGGCAGTAGAATTGGCAAAACGGAAAATTACAGTGAACTGTGTTTCCCCTGGCCTTATTGAAACCGAAATGACAGAACATCTGGCGCTGGATGAAGCGATGAAGATGGTGCCTATGCAACGGGTAGGAAGTATAGATGAAGTTGCCGGCACGATCAGTTTCCTTATGTCTGAAGATGCTGGATATATTACCCGGCAGGTAATATCTGTAAATGGCGGGATGTATTAATGAAACGTGTTGTTGTAACTGGGGTGGCAGGCTTCTCTCCAATCGGAAATGACTGGCAAACGATCAGCGAAAGCCTGAGAACATTAAAAACGGGTATTGTCAGAATGGATGAATGGGACATCTATGATGGTCTTAATACTCGTCTTGCTGCGCCCGTTTTAGATTTTACGATGCCTTCCCATTATAAAAGAAAAGACCTTCGCAGTATGGGCCGGGTGGCGCAGTTTGGTGTTTATAGTACTGAACGAGCACTGGCCGATGCGGGACTGCTGAATTCTGAAGAGTTGGGTCAGGGACAAGTAGGTATCGCGTTCGGTTCTTCAGCCGGTGATACTAAAGCCTTCATTGATTTTGGCAATATGTTGATTAATCATTCATCAGACGGCCTGAACGCTAATTCTTATGTGAAGATGATGGCGCATACTGCTCCAGTAAATATTGGCGTGTATTTTGGTCTCCGTGGCCGGGTTATCACCACCTCCAGTGCTTGTACCTCGGGTAGTCAGGGGATAGGTTACGCCTACGAGTCGATAAAATACGGTATGCAGCAGGTGATGGTGGCAGGCGGCAGTGAAGGTTTGTGTGCTACCGAGGCGGCTGTATTTGATACGTTGTTTGCCACCAGTGTGGTTAATGATACGCCAGAACTATCACCGCGGCCGTTTGATAAAGACAGAGATGGTTTAGTGATAGGAGAGGGCGGCGGTACGCTGATTCTGGAAGAGCTCGAGCATGCGTTGAACCGGGGTGCCAGTATCTATGCGGAAGTTGTCGGTTTTGGCACTAACTCAGACGGTCAGCATGTCACTCAGCCTAATGCTGAGACAATGGAAGTGGCGATGCAGCTGGCGCTGAGCGATGCGCAGGTATCTGCAACCGATATAGGCTATGTCAGTGCTCATGGTACAGCAACAGATCGTGGCGATATCGCAGAAAGCCATGCAACCGCAGCCGTATTTGGTGGTAACACGCCGATTAGCTCACTAAAAAGCTATACCGGGCACACGCTAGGCGCTTGCGGCGCCCTCGAGGCCTGGACAGCTATCGAGATGATGAATGACGAATGGTTTTGTCCAACGGCAAACCTTGTTAATGTTGACCCTGAGTGTGCTGAGCTTGATTACATCATGGAGGAGCGACGGAGTATTAGTACAGAGTATGTCATGAGCAATAACTTTGCTTTTGGGGGGATAAATACTTCTCTGGTTTTTAAACGCTGGAATTAGGTCGCTAAGTTGTTTCGAAAGTGTTGTTAGCTGGGGAGAGTGTGACAGCTCGCGCTCTATGCAAGCGACAGCTAAATTGAATCAAGAGTTGTAAGGCAGCTGAGCTGGTACGGACCAGAGCAGCTGCCAAAGAGAGAGTTAGTTATTTTAAGGCCTCAACTATTGAGGGGTTGTTAAATAGTCGGGATATCTTGGTTTCAAATGCGGAGGTAGCAGTGCGAGAGTTTTGTTCTTCAAAGCCGGCGCCGGACAGCGTTTCTTTACCATTTGACCGAATTGAGGCGGATGCTATCTCCTCACCTTTGCTGTCTTTGACCTGTAATAGCAGATCATAGATAAGTGCAAAGCTCATCATCGAATCGGTCTTCCATTCAGATACAGTCAGAATTATATTCTTCTGCTGACCATCTTTTTTTATGATATTTGCAACCAGTGAAGTATCCGGTGAGGAAAAGTATAGTTTTGTTACTTTAAATCCAGCGTTTTCTAAAGATCGACTCAGTACTTCTGTCATATCATCGGTCATCGGTTGACCACTGCTAGTGGTTACGTCGAAAGGGTTGCCAAAACCACCCCGCTGAAGTCCGATAAAGTTCGCCGGTTTATCGCCATTGATGATATAGCTTCTGTTATCAATAACGCCTAAGCTGATTTGTTCAGAACCTTGTACCGGGAGTGATACCTCGGCTTGTTGATAATCGTATTTATTACCAACGGCGCATCCAGAAAGAATTGAGATGAATAAGGCAGCAGTTGAAAGTTTGAGTAGCTTCATTTTGACACTCCTTTGTTAAAAATATCACTAAGAACCTCATCGACCATCTCTTCTGGTGACTTACGAGCAAGAGAGGTACGGTAAGAGCGCCCGGTAGCAAACTTGTAGTTAGTTTCAGGGTCACGAAAATCAATATTCAGCTCTAGCATGTACATAGTCAGGTCCCACATCCATTTATCGCGATACTCAACAATTGCCTGAACCGGTTGTTGAGGCTTAGTTGGACTGGCTGTGGCCTGTATTCCCCGGCCATTCAAACTGTTGGCTATCAGTTTCTCAATACCACGATTATCTTTTTCAAATTTTACAACATGAACCGATCGTATTTGTGAGATATCAACCTGTGGATCTATGTCTGAGACTAGTTCTGTATTTGCACAGCCGGTGAGTACTGTCGTCGTAATGGCAGTGAGCAATAGTGTTATTAGCCGCTTCATAAAGCATCCTTATCTATGTGAAGTTTAATACTAAGAAATGAGCTTTCCGGCATTCAGAGTCACTCATCGGGTGCAGATAAATATGCCTTATTGTCGCTTCGCTAACAATAGATCCCGGTCGGCAGAACCTGTGTAGTTAATCATTATGGGTATAACGGCAAGTATGTGTTTTTATCTAAACGTTGTAACTGTACCAGTCTGGCGGGAGCAGGCAGGTTAAGTCTCTCTGATAACCTCTAACCTCTAACCCGAAGCCGAGAGTACTTGCTAATGGGATTTGGTATCTATGATGTAAGGTCTTAAGGTATAAGCTTATTTCGGGACAACACTGAGATAAAACGAAAAAAGCCAGCATGTCTGCTGGCTTTTTTGTGGGGCTTATCGAGTTAAGAATTAAACCCGAAGTGCGCCATCAACTTCGATACAACGACCATTTACATAATCGTTTTCCAGGATGAAGGCTACAGTGTTAGCGATCTCCTGTGGCTTACCCAAACGCTTAGCAGGGATGCCGGCAGCAATTTTTTCCAGTGCTTCTGGCTTCATGCTCATAACCATTTCGGTTGCAATGTAACCCGGAGCGATAGATGCTGCACGGATGCCGTAGCGAGCCAGTTCTTTAGCCCAGGTAACAGCCATTGCCTGTACACCAGCTTTAGTTGCGGTGTAGTTAGTCTGGCCCATGTTGCCGTGGCGAGAAATAGAAGAGATGTTGACGATGCAGCCTTCACAGCCCAGCTCGATCATCTTGATAGCCGCTTCACGACCGCATAGGAAAGTACCGGTCAGGTTTACATCCATAACCAGGTTCCAGTTGTCCAGGCTCATCTTGCCAACAACCTTACCTTCTTTAACTTTAATAAACAGACCGTCGCGAGTAACGCCAGCATTGTTTACCAGGCCATTCAGTGCGCCAAAGTCGGCAGCAACGTCGGTGAATAGCTTTTCAACAGAGGCTTCGTCGGCCACGTTTGCGATGTAACCACGGGCTTCTACGCCGAATTCCATACACATACCAATGGTCTCATCCAGACCTTCCTGATCCAGATCAGCCAGTGCCAGCTTCGCGCCTTTTTGCGCCAGTTCCAACGCCATAGCACGACCCAGACCACGACCACCGCCGGTTACAACGATTACTTTATCTTTCAATTCCATCAGTTCTACTACCTTATCTTCTATATTTTCATTATTAATATAGCAGTTATTGTGCATTGCAAAATATGCTGAGTAAGAACTTATAACGCTTCTGCACAAAAGTCTACTGCCCAAAAGTGTTAGATTGCTTATTGCTTAATAAACAATAAGTTATCATGAGGCTAAAAAAGTAGTTATTCATTAAGTGTCTGATTGATAAAGGATAATACTGCATAGCGGCATTCCATTATTTGCATGTTTTAAGTGTAAATGCTGCGATTGCTTGTTGCCGGGATGGGGTTGAAAAATCAGGAAATGCCCCTAACTATGTTGATTAACAGGCGTTTTTTCTATTCGCTACTCTTTAGTGTTTATTTGTCCTAAAGAAGAAATTTTTTCGATAAGCCCGGTACGAATCCGGTGTGAAGGTTGGAGCACTATGCGTTTTCTGTTTTTACTTTTTATTATCGTCCCGGTAATTGAGATTACTTTGTTGATTAACGTGGGGCAGGCTATTGGTGCCTGGTATACCGTAGGCCTGGTACTGTTGTCGGCGTTTATCGGCGTTAATATGCTGCGCTATCAGGGACTCTCCACCCTGGCGCGGGCTCAGCAACGTATGAATGAGGGGCAGATACCCGGAAATGAGATGGTTGAGGGTATTGTGCTTGCTGTGGGTGGAGCGTTGTTGCTAACCCCCGGGTTTGTGACCGATGTTGTGGGTTTTCTCTGTCTTATTCCTTTTACGCGTAAACGTTTTGCCCGACTGGTGATAAGTCGCTTTTCAATTGTGGCTATGTCGCAGCAACAGCAGGGTAGTAATGCTGAAAATCCTTTCGTTCATCGGGCTAACCCTCTGCACCCTCAGGATGAAGACCGGAATGGCGATGTGATTGATGGCGATTTTCGTCGCGAAGACTAACTTTTTTTCAACTGGGCGTTGAAATGATTTTTACCGCCCCCATTTATTCAGTCATCTAATGGTACGTAGTGGCTTCGGCCACTGCGCTTTAAAACAAAAATCACTTTTTTGATCAAGAGATCAGGAGATAGATTCAATGAAAATTCGTCCGCTTCACGACCGTGTTGTTGTTCGCCGTAAAGAAGAAGAAGCAACTACTGCAAGTGGTATCGTGCTACCAGGTTCTGCTGCAGAAAAGCCTAATCAAGGTGAAGTTCTGGCTATCGGTACTGGTCGTATTACCAGTACTGGCGACGTTCAGGCTTTAGATGTTCAGGTCGGTGACACCGTACTGTTCGGTCAGTACGCAGGTTCAAACACCGTTAAAGTTGACGGTGAAGAGCTGCTGATCATGAATGAAAGCGATATCTACGGTGTGCTGGAAAGCTGATTTCAGCCGACTGACAAACGTTTTTGATTGAATTTTAGACACAGGATTTTTCAAAATGGCTAAAGAAGTACTGTTTGGTAACGATGCTCGCGTTCGCATGATGGCGGGTGTAAATATTCTGGCTGACGCTGTTAAGACAACACTGGGGCCAAAAGGTCGTAACGTTGTTCTGGATAAGGCATTTGGCTCTCCTACCGTGACTAAAGACGGTGTATCTGTAGCGAAAGAGATCGAGTTGAGCGATAAGTTCGAGAACATGGGCGCGCAGATGGTTAAAGAAGTTGCGTCTCAGGCGAATGATGTTGCTGGTGACGGCACAACGACGGCAACCGTTCTGGCTCAGGCAATTGTTAATGAAGGTCTGAAGTCTGTTGCTGCTGGCATGAATCCAATGGATCTTAAGCGCGGTATCGATAAAGCAGCAGCAGCTGTTGTTGAACAGCTGCAAGTGATGGCTGTTCCTTGTGCTGATAGCAAGGCTATCGCTCAGGTAGGTACTATCTCTGCTAACTCTGACACCCAGGTAGGTGACATCATCGCTGAAGCGATGGACAAAGTGGGTAAAGAGGGTGTTATCACTGTTGAGGAAGGTTCGGGTCTGGAAAATGAACTGGATGTTGTAGAAGGTATGCAGTTCGATCGTGGTTACCTGTCTCCTTACTTCATCAACAATCAAGACAGCATGAGCGTTGAGCTGGAAAGCCCACTGATGCTGATCGTTGATAAGAAAATCTCTAACATCCGTGATCTGCTGCCAATTCTGGAGCAGGTAGCTAAAACCTCTCGTCCACTGCTGATCATTGCAGAAGACGTTGAAGGCGAAGCACTGGCAACTCTGGTTGTTAACAACATGCGCGGTATCGTTAAGGTAGCTGCTGTTAAGGCGCCTGGCTTTGGTGATCGTCGCAAGGCGATGCTGGAAGATCTGGCTATTCTGACTGCCGGTACTGTTATTTCTGAAGAAGTTGGCCTGAGTCTGGAAACAGCAACTCTGGAGCAGCTGGGTCAGGCTAAGCGCGTTACTATCACTAAAGAGAACACAACTGTTGTCGATGGTGTGGGTGAGGCGGTTGCGATTGAAGCACGTGTTTCTCAGATTCGTGCACAGATGGAAGAGACTACATCTGACTACGACCGTGAAAAACTGCAAGAACGAGTTGCTAAGTTGGCAGGCGGTGTTGCAGTAATCAAGGTAGGCGCTGCGACTGAAGTTGAGATGAAAGAGAAGAAGGCCCGTGTTGAAGACGCGCTGCACGCAACCCGTGCTGCCGTTGAAGAGGGTGTTGTTCCTGGCGGTGGTGTTGCACTGATTCGCGCACTGGATAATGTGGGCGTACTGAAAGGCGATAACCATGATCAGAGTGTTGGTGTTGAGCTGGCATTCCGTGCTCTGGAAGCGCCACTGCGTCAGATCGTTGGTAACGCTGGCGAAGAAGGTTCCGTCATCGTTTCTAACATCCGCGAGAAGGGTGAAGGCAACTTTGGTTACAATGCTGCGACCGGTGAATATGGCGACATGATCGATATGGGTATTCTTGATCCTGCGAAAGTGACCCGTTCTGCTCTGCAGGCTGCTGCTTCTGTAGCTGGTCTGATGATTACCACTGAAGCGATGGTTGCTGATGCGCCTGCTGAAGGCGGTGCTCCAGCTATGCCAGATATGGGTGGCATGGGTGGCATGGGTGGTATGGGCGGTATGATGTAATACCGGCTTTTTAAGCCTTAGCTATTCGAAAAGCCCCGTGTTCTGCACGGGGCTTTTCTTTTGGCCAAAAAAAGACTGAATAGTGTAAAATCGACTGTTCTGAATCAAACCCACAATTTGAGT
>JAIBCZ010000112.1 GCA_024679645.1 Amphritea sp. | reverse complement strand
TTGTCTGAAATGGGCCGAATGATGGCCTCGCTGGCGCATCAGGTGCGTACGCCACTATCTGCCGCCCTTTTGTATGCCAGTCATCTGATGAAACCGGAGCTGCGGCCCGAGCAACGAATTAAGTTTGCCGGTAAGGTGAAGTCTCGCCTCGATAATCTGGAGCTTCAGGTGCGGGATATGCTGATTTTTGCCCGGGGAGAAACCCGGCTGGAGGATCAGTTGAGTATCGGTGAGCTTTTTCGTGAGTTGGAGGATGCGCTGGATATGCCGTTGCACAGCTGGGATGCCGATTGCGATTGCATCAACCATGTGCCGGATCTGCAGCTGCACTGTAATAAAGATTCGTTGCTGGGTGCCATTATGAATCTGGTGAATAACGCACTTCAGGCAGGTGGCAAGGGTACTGAGTTGGTCATTGAGGCGCGACTGGTAGGGGATAAGTTGGGTATTGAGGTGCGGGATAATGGCCCGGGGATGGACGCAGAACTCTGTAATAAGGTGATGGAGCCGTTTTTCTCGACTAAGTCTCATGGCACCGGGTTGGGGTTGGCTGTCGCGCAAGTTGTGGCTAAAGCGCACCATGGCGAGTTTATGTTGCGCTCTCAACCGGGTATAGGCACTCAGGCGGGCTTTTTGATTCCCTACCAGACGATTGAAGAAGCAAGTTAATATTCAGAACAGTACGTTCAGTCAAGTAAATTGCAAAGCTGTAATACCGATAATAATGAAGGCAGGACCGGATAATTTATGAGTATTCAAATATTAGTAGTAGAGGATGATGCTGATCTGCGCGAGGCGCTGGTGGATACTCTTGAACTGGCCGGTTTTGAATACCTGGAGGCGGACTCTGGCGAGCGTGCGCTGGAGGTTATTGCCGAATATCCGGTGGATATGGTGGTGAGCGACGTCAATATGGGGGGGATGGACGGGCATCAGTTGCTGGAAAAGATTCTCCAGACTCACCCCTGTTTGCCGGTGATGCTGATCACCGCATACGGCCAGGTTAACAAAGCGGTCGATGCGATACGCAGCGGTGCTGTGGATTACCTAATGAAACCGTTTGCACCCGATGCCTTGATTGAGGTGATAAAGCGCTATACCGGTACTCAGATAAACGAGCAGAGTAATCTGCAGCCGGTGGCGGAAGAGACCAGTAGTAAGCAGTTACTACAAGTGGCGCGCCGGGTGGCGGAAACCGATTCAACGGTGCTGATTACGGGTGAGAGTGGTACCGGTAAAGAGGTGCTGGCCCAGTATATCCATATGCACTCCCCCAGAGCTGATAAGCCTTTTGTGGCGATTAACTGTGCTGCAATACCTGAGAATATGCTGGAAGCGACCCTGTTTGGTCATGAGAAAGGGGCGTTTACCGGGGCTTATAGTAGCAATCCGGGTAAGTTTGAGCAGGCGAATGGTGGCACTATTCTGCTGGATGAGATCTCAGAGATGGATCTGGGGTTGCAGGCTAAGCTATTGCGGGTGTTGCAGGAACAGCAGGTAGAGCGGGTCGGTGGTCGCAAGGTTATCAACCTTGATGTGCGAATATTGGCGACGACTAACCGCAAGCTGGAAGAGTATGTAGCAGAGCATAAGTTTCGGGAAGACCTTTACTACCGGTTGAATGTTTTCCCATTGCAGTGGCTGCCTTTGAGAGAGCGAGTGGCGGATATAGTACCTCTGGCCCAGCGCTTACTGGCCAAGTACTCGCGTAAAATGAATCGTACGGCGGTGTCCATGAGCGATGAAGCTCAGCGCGTGCTTCAATCTCACCCCTGGCCAGGTAATGTGCGCGAACTGGATAATATTATTCAACGGTCTTTGATTTTACAGCAGGGCGCGCTGATCGGTCCTGCGGATCTTCATATTCAACCGGGCAGTATGCACGCCGCTGATATGGCCGGGCGGATAAATTCTGTCAGCCTGAATCAGGTCGACAGTAGCCAGCTGGGTAATGATATGAAGCAGCATGAGTTTCAGTTGATTGTAGAGACGCTCCGGGAGACAGGTGGAAGTCGGAAGGATGCCGCTGATAAATTAGGAATCAGCCCGCGAACCTTACGCTATAAACTGGCTAAGATGAGGGAGGCTGGAATCGATCTTGATGCTGAGCTGAAGGGATAAAACCCTTTATTTTCTCGAAATTTAGCGACTATAGTTGTAGAAAATAGGTCCACTACGACTAATGGCCGGTGCCGGATAGACCAATGTCTAATTATGCTGTAATCAACCATTTATTATAAAGTTAACCTCTGATTTTACAGATTTCAGGGCAGTCTGTTTGTCCTGGGGTTTAGTGACCTGATTTGTCTCACCGCAAGAATAATAATATCGGCTGAGCAGGGATAGGGAGATGTGATCTGAACCAGATGAAAATTTGGTATCGGATTACCGCTACTGCAAGAATAAATAATAAGCTAAGGGCATTATAAATGAGCGATTCTAAGGTATATCCGGTTAGTGAAGAGCTGGCTGCGTCTGCACATATCAATAATGAAAAATATCTGGCGATGTACGAGCAGTCCATCAATGATCCGGATACGTTTTGGGGCGAAGAAGGTAAGCGGCTGGATTGGTTTAAGCCCTACACTAAGGTTAAAAACACAACTTTTGACCCGCATAACGTTGATATCCGTTGGTTTGAAGATGGCACGCTGAACGCTTCCTACAACTGTCTGGATCGTCATCTGGAAACCCGTGGCGATCAGGTTGCTATTATCTGGGAAGGTGATGATCCAAGTGATTCTGAAAATATTACCTACCGCGACCTGCATGAGCGTGTTTGTAAATTCTCTAACGCTCTGAAAGCTCGGGGTGTTGAAAAGGGTGATGTTGTAACCCTTTATATGCCGATGATTCCAGAAGCGGCTGTTGCGATGCTGGCCTGTACGCGTATTGGTGCGGTGCACTCAATCGTATTTGGCGGTTTCTCGCCTGAAGCACTGGCTGCGCGTATCGAAGGCGCTAAGTCTAAGGTTGTTGTTACCTCTAACTATTCGCTGCGTGCCGGTAAATCGGTTCCGCTGAAGCTAAACGTTGATAAAGCTCTTGAGCATGATGCGGCGAAAGCGCTGGTAGAAAGCGTTATCGTTGTTAAACGTGTTGAGCAGGATGTTGCCTGGAATGACGTTGATGTTTGGTACGAAGACCTGGTTGCTGATGCCTCTGCTGACTGTCCTGCAGAAGAGATGGAAGCTGAAGCGCCGATGTTCATTCTGTACACCTCGGGTTCTACCGGTGCGCCAAAAGGCTTGAAGCACACCACCGGCGGTTACATGGTGTATGCGGCGATGACCCATGAATACGCTTTTGACTATAAAGAAGGTGATATCTACTGGTGTACAGCGGATGTTGGCTGGGTAACGGGTCACAGTTATATTGTCTACGGCCCACTGGCTAACGGCGGTACCTCTCTGATGTTTGAAGGTGTGCCAAGCTATCCTGATAACAGCCGCTTTGGTCGTGTTATTGAAAAGCATAAAGTTAACCAGTTCTACACTGCGCCAACAGCGATTCGTGCACTGATGCAGCAGGGCGAAGATGTACTGGGTGATTCTGATCTGTCCAGCCTGCGTATTCTGGGTTCCGTCGGTGAGCCGATCAACCCTGAAGCCTGGGATTGGTACTACCGGATCATCGGTCAGAACCGTTGCCCAATCGTTGATACCTGGTGGCAGACTGAGACCGGCGGCATGATGATTATGCCATTACCGGGTGCGACTGCGGCTAAGCCGGGTGCAGCTTCTCGTCCGTTCTTCGGTGTTCAGCCAGCGTTGCTTGATGCTGATGGCAAAGAGCTGGAAGGTGCTACCGATGGTAACCTGGTTATTAAAGACTCCTGGCCTGGTC
Source organism: Amphritea sp. (assembly GCA_024679645.1). GTDB lineage: Bacteria > Pseudomonadota > Gammaproteobacteria > Pseudomonadales > Balneatricaceae > Amphritea. The sequence continues at coordinate 3,126 of JAIBCZ010000112.1, read as the reverse complement.
AGAGTCGCTCAATCTGGGGTGATCACGAACGCTTTATCCAGACATACTTTACGACATATAAAGGCGTATACACGACAGGTGATGGTGCTCGTCGTGACGAAGATGATTACTACTGGATCACGGGTCGTGTTGATGATGTAATCAACGTATCGGGTCACCGTATGGGTACTGCAGAAGTTGAATCTGCACTGGTAGCGCACCCGGCAGTTGCCGAGGCGGCAGTGGTAGGTTACCCGCACGAAGTTAAGGGTCAGGGTATCTATGTTTATGTCACTCTGCAGTCTGGCTTTGAGCAATCAGATGAGTTGTTGAAAGAGCTGCGTATGCATGTTCGTTCAGAGATCGGTCCGATCGCATCGCCTGATTTGATTCAATTCTCTCCGGGTATGCCTAAGACGCGTTCCGGTAAAATCATGCGCCGTATCCTGCGTAAGATAGCTGAGAATGATTTCGATGCACTGGGTGATACCTCTACGCTGGCTGATCCATCTGTTGTAGATGATCTGATTGAGCATCGTATGAACCGTAAGTAATTGTGACTCAGACATAAATTTCGGATTCCAATGAGTAAGCTCCCTCCCGATTTTTATGGTCGGGGGGGAGTTTTGCTTTAAAAGTGGTGTTAATATATGTGGGTGCAGCCATCAGGCTTGGCACTTTAAAAGCGGATATATTGCACGTTTTCACGGAATGAGAGCGGGTAAGGAGGGAGATTAACTTAATGCAACTAGCGCAGAAGATAATCATTGCGGATGACCATCCGCTGTTCCGAGCGGCGCTTAAACAAGCCGTTACACAGGCTGTTCCCGGCGTTGAAATCGTCGAAGCCGATTCTCTGGAAGCCGTTCAGGCTGCTGTCGATAGTCACTCTGATGCTGATCTGGTCTTGCTTGATCTGCATATGCCGGGTACCAACGGTTTTACCGGACTGGTCTTTCTGCGAGGGCAAAACCCGGGGATTCCCGTGGTGGTTGTGTCCGGTAGTGAAGAGGCTTCAGTGATGAAGCGTGCGCTGGACTACGGTGCTTCGGGTTTTATTCCTAAATCATCGCCTTTAGATGTTATTGCTGAAGCGATAACAACGATTTTAGAGGGTGAAGAATGGTTGCCGGAAGAGATTGCCGAGGGTGTTGTTGATGTCACTGAGGAAGATCAGAAATTTGCTGCGAACCTTGCTTCGCTGACGCCGCAGCAGTTCCGGGTGTTAACGATGTTAACCGAAGGTTTGCTGAATAAGCAGATCGCTTATGAACTGAATGTTTCTGAAGCCACGATTAAGGCGCACGTAACAGCAATCCTTCGTAAGTTGGGTGTCCATAGTCGTACGCAGGCGGTTATTGCTGCTCAGCGTCTCTGTGTGGATCCACCTAAGACCGATATGGGTTAATGCCAAAACTGTTGTGAATCGTGAGATGATAAAGCGCACCCTGGGTGCGTTTTTTGTTATTTAATCGGTTGTAATAAATGCTCTGAAGTTTTCAATACTGACAGCCAGACTTTGGTTGTTATCGGTTCGGCCACGATGAATGCCTGTCAGTCGCCATTGGTTATTGTGTTTGATTAATATGGGGCCGCCTGAGTCGCCACCCAGTGTGTTACAGCTGGTACGAAAAACGGATCTGTTAGCATAGGTTTCGGCGATGCTGCAGTTGTCTTCAACGGTCAGGACGTAGGGGCGATCGGCTCGATAACCGGCCTGGAATACTTTTTGGCCGCTTGCTATATGTTCCTTGTCTGTTAAAGGTAGGTAGCCAAGCTGATTTCCAAGTGGTTTGTTTAAAGTCAGTAGGGCCCAGTCATGCTTGATAAGCTCTGCTGTATTAAGTTTACGGGGGTCGAAACCGGGAGCTATTGTGTAGTCAGTGCTGTTGCTCAGGCCTTGAAAATCGTCTTTTTCTGCACCGGCAACAAAAGTAATGTACTGGGCTGGAAACCATTTTTCGGTATTGCTATTCCAGAGACAGTGGGCCGAGGTTAATACCTGATTAGCGCTCACCAGGGTGGCGCTGCAATGGCCTCTGCCTGCCAGATTAATTCTGCCAACCATTCGCCAGGGGTGTTTGTTACTACTGACCCATTTACGTTGCATTGGGTAGCTAGCTGGAGCGATAGCTTGCCATGTGTTCCCATTTTTCAGGTCATCAGCTGCATAGTTGCACTGGCTGTATATAAGGCCGGTGCAGCATAGTAGCAATGAAAGCGCGGCGTTCAGCATCATACCCTGGCTGAGGCGATTAGCTTGCTGATCACGGCTCTGAGTGCCGCTGGTTTGATCGGTTTATGCAGTAATTCCGCCTGGGTTTCAGCGATCTCCTCTTTGACAGCGTCGGTGCGGTCGGCGGTGATGACGACAGCGGGTATTGGGTGGTGCCAGAGTTTGCCTAGTTCCTGTAGTGCCATGATGCCGGTACGTGTTTCGTCGAGGTGGTAATCAGCGAGGATGATATCCGGCATAAACTCTTGTTCAAGTATCTGGTCTTTTGCTTCTACGGCAGAGATAGCTGTGAGTACAGAGCAGGACCAGCCTTGCAGTAAAGCACTCATTCCTTCCAGGATTTTAGGTTCGTTATCAATCACGAGTACTTTGATGCCTTCCAGTGCTTTGCTACGGGTCCAGCCACGTTTTTCCGGTCGCGCTTTCACGGCTTTTGTTTTATCGCCCAGGGGTACATTGACACTAAAGACGGTGCCTTTGCCGGGCCATGAGCGCACGTTAAGTGGGTGCTGAAGCATCAGGGCTATACGCTCGGTAATGGCGAGTCCCAGTCCCAGTCCGTCAACCTGAGAGTGTTTCGGATTGTCAATGCGGCGGAACTCTTCAAATACTTCCCCTAGTTTATTTTCGGCAATGCCGACACCGGTATCCCATACCTCAATTTGAAGTTCATTCCCCCGGCGCCGACAGCCGAGTAGTATCTTTCCATGTTGGGTATAACGGATGGCGTTGGAGAGAAAATTTTGCAATATTCGGCGTAGCAGTTGTTGGTCTGAGTGAACCACCTGGCAACATTTTACAAAGTGGAAGCTGAGATTTTTTTCTTCTGCCAGTGCGGTGAATTCAGCGCTTAGATTGTCGAACATGGTGTCAATTGAAAAGTGGCTTAAGTTGGGTTCCAGTGCTCCGGC
>JAIBCZ010000180.1 GCA_024679645.1 Amphritea sp. | reverse complement strand
TTTACAGGCTAATAGGCAAAAAGTATATGTCTTCACCCCAGATTCACTATCATTTGACCCGTTTTAACACCAGCGCAAGTAAGCTCAGTCAGTGCCCTGATGACATTGGAGCCGAAGTTGCGTTTGCAGGTCGTTCCAATGCAGGTAAGTCCAGTGCAATCAATACACTGACCAATGCAAAACTCGCCCGTACCAGTAAAACACCGGGGCGAACGCAGCTCATAAACTTCTTCGACACCAATGTTGACGACGTCCGCATCGTCGACCTGCCGGGCTACGGCTATGCAAAAGTGCCCATCGCCATGAAAGAGCACTGGCAAAAACATTTGAATGATTATCTGCAGAATCGCGACTGTTTACGAGGTGTTGTCCTGATGGTTGATATCCGCCATCCGTTGAAAGAGTTCGACCTGATGATGATCGAATGGTGCCATGACGCCGAGATGCCACTGCATATTTTGCTGACCAAAGCGGATAAGTTAAACCGCGGGGCAGCGCAGAATGCGATGCTGAAGCAAAAGCAGGCCCTTGATGTTAAAAACAACCCTTTGTTGACCATTCAAGCCTTCTCAGCACTAAAAAGTACCGGTGTCGACCAGCTCCGTGAACAATTAAACAATTGGTTACTCACAGAGGACTCTGGGGAAGAGCCCTCAGCATAAAACAGGAAATCTGGGGAGCAACTAAACAAAAAGAAGCCCTCGCAATCAAAAAGGGGGAACTGAGTGACCACGAGAGCTTCAACGCATGCGTGTAACATGAGAGCCTCCCTTGGCAGGGATTTATAGTGCAGCTCTCATAAATTATGAGTAACACCATCATAAAAAGTTCCCCCTGCCCGTTTACCCTTTAGGCAGGGTTTTACAACGTTCTTAGGTCAGTGGGCCTGATCCCAGTTATCACCGGTTCCTGCTTCTACCAGCAATGGCACATCCAGCTCCGCAGCGGTTTGCATAAGCAGCACTAATTCTGCAGATACCGCTTCCAGTTCGGCCTCTGGCACTTCCAGAATTAATTCATCGTGTACCTGCATAATCATTCTGGCGCCGGTGTCGGTATTCTGTAGCCAATTATCAACTTTAACCATCGCCTTCTTAATGATGTCTGCTGCAGTTCCCTGCATCGGTGCATTAATCGCTGTTCGTTCAGCAGCCTGTCGACGCATACCATTACTGGCTTTAATTTCCGGCAGGTAAAGTCTGCGTCCGAACAGCGTTTCTACGTAGCCATTTTCTGCGGCTTGCAAACGAATATCATCCATATAGCGCTGTACGCCTGGGTAGGTTTCAAAGTAATGGTCGATATACTTCTGCGCCTCATTACGGCCAATACCCAACTGTTTCGCCAGACCAAAAGCAGACATGCCATAGATAAGGCCAAAGTTAATCGCCTTAGCACTGCGACGCTGATCTGCCGTTACCTCATCCAGACTCACTTTAAAGACTTCCGCAGCTGTCGCCTTGTGAACATCCTCGCCCAGAGCGAAGGCATTCAATAAGCCTTTATCCTGTGACAAGTGCGCCATGATACGCAACTCAATCTGTGAATAGTCAGCCGCGACCAGCTTATACCCTTCTGGCGCGATAAAGGCCTGACGTATACGCCGTCCTTCGGTGGAACGAATAGGGATGTTCTGTAGGTTTGGATCGGAAGAGGAAAGCCGACCGGTGGCCGTCACTGCCTGATGGTATGACGTGTGTATCCGGCCGGTTGCAGGATTAATCATCTGCGGCAGCTTATCCGTATAAGTACTTTTCAATTTACTCAGACTACGGTGCTCGATAATCACCTTGGGCAGGGGGTAATCAAGCGCCAGTTCCTGCAACACCTCTTCAGCAGTGGAAGGAGCCCCTTTTGGGGTTTTCTTAATCACAGGCAATTTCTGCTGTTCAAACAGAATCTCCTGCAACTGTTTCGGCGAACTCAGATTGAAAGGACAGCCCGCCAACTCATGTGCGGTTGCCTCTAACTCTTTCAATCGAGCCCCATGCTCCATGCTTTGAGTCGCCAGTTGCGTAGCATCAACCATCGCCCCCTGCTGCTCCATACGCGCCATGACGGAGATCAGCGGTAACTCTATATCTGAAAACACACTCGCTAACGACGGTTCGTTTTCCAGTTTACTGTATAGCGCCTGGTGCAGCCGCAACGTTATATCGGCATCTTCAGCGGCATAGGGTGCGGCTTGCTCCATTTCAATCTGATTAAATGTCAGCTGTTTCTTACCTTTACCCGCGATCTCCTCAAATTTGACCGTTTTTACCCCAAGGTAGAAGTCTGCCATGGCGTCCATGTTATGACGGGTCGCGGTCGAGTTCAGCGCATAGGACTCTAGCATCGTATCGAAAGCAACACCTTTCAGCTCAATGCCGTAGCGGGCAAGTACATTCATATCGTATTTAATATGCTGCCCAACTTTCTTATGGCTATCGCTTTCTAACAGGGGCTTCAACTGCTGTAGTACGGCATTACGATCAAGTTGATCCGGAGATCCCATATAATCATGTGCTACTGGAAGGTAAGCCGCTTTGCCTGGTTCTACCGAAAAAGACAGACCGATCAGGTTCGCTTCCATATAATTAAGGCTGTCAGTTTCAGTATCGAAGGCAAACACCTCCGCACTGTTCAGGCGTTTTAACCAGAGATCAAAAGCAGTCTGGTCCAGAATAGTTTCATATTCTATTTCTTTCGGCGCTTCTGGTTCATTCTCTGCGCTGTCAGCCGCCAGGGGGGCATTTTCATCCAGCTCTCTCACCCAGGTACGAAACTCACACTGCTGAAACAGTTCCATTAACTGCTCATTATCAGTAACCGGCACCGGAATATCTTCAATTGCCAGCTCTAAATCAAGATCTGTTTTAATCGTTGCCAGCAGATAAGATAGCTCCGCTCCTTCGCGATTATCTTGCAGTTTCTTCGCCATGGTTTTCGACCCGCGAAATCCCAGCGCAGCAATTTTATCCAAATTATCATACAGGTCACTGATACCGCCGAGCCCCTGGAGCAATGCCAGCGCAGTTTTCTCGCCCACTCCCGGCACTCCGGGAATGTTATCGACTTTATCTCCCATCAACGCCAGGTAATCGATAATCAGCTCGGGTGGAATACCAAACTTATCTTTCACGCCCTCAACATCCATATAACTATCATTCATGGTGTTAATCAGAGAGACATGTTGATCCACCAGCTGCGCCATATCTTTATCGCCAGTGGAAATAATCGTATCCAGTCCTTTTGCACTCGCGTCCCGGGCATACGTACCGATGACATCGTCAGCCTCGACTCCTTCTACCGCAATCAGTGGAAAGCCCATTGCCCGGACAATTTTATGGATAGGCTCTATCTGGGTACGCAAATCATCTGGCATCGGTGGCCGCTGAGCTTTATATTCAGGATAAATCTCGTCGCGAAAGGTTTTGCCTTTCGCATCAAAAATCACCGCCACCGGACTGTCAGGGTACTGCTTGATCAGGCTTCGCATCATACTGGTAACCAATCGTACGGCACCGGTAGGCACGCCCTCAGAGGTGCGCATGTCAGCTTGCTGTGATGCAAAAAAAGCCCGATACAGATATGAGGAGCCATCGACTAATATAATAGGAGAAGTATTTGCGGTCATGGTATTGCAGTCATTGTCCGTCAGGAGATATTGTTAGCGGGATTCGCCCCGAGAGTCCCATCATATTCGATTCACCTCTGTCACAGAAGAGGCGTCACCAGATCAAGGAGTGGTTATGAAAAAAATACTGTTACTGGCAGCCCTGCTGAGCACTTTCTTTCTGGCCCCAATAGCCAGTGCCGAGGTATTACCCGAGTTTGATGATAACGAGCCGGTAGTCACCATCCGCCAGGGAGAAAAAGCAACGTACTACGAATATCGAATTAATGGTCAACTAAAAGAGATAAAAGTGGAACCTGTGATCGGTAAGACCTACTATCTGGTTCCCACGGAGGAGGGAGCATTTGATCGTTTTGATAACTCAACACTAATGCTGCCTAAGTGGATTCTATTTAGCTGGTAACGCTTTAATCAAGTCACTCATAATTAAGCCCTTTATTTTGGAAAGAAGTAAGCACATTTATGGCCGTATATACTGATGTAAGCCGGGCAGACCTTGAGAGTCTGCTCACTCACTTTGATCTGGGCTCGCTGATCGACTACACAGGGATCGAAGGGGGCATCGAAAACACCAACTACTTTGTCTCCCTCTCTGATAGCAAGGGTGAACAGCAGGAGTATGTGCTCACTCTCTTCGAAGAGTTGAATAAAGATGAGATGCCCTACTTTGTCGAGCTAACGACCTGGTTGGCGGAACGCGGCTGTCCTGTACCCTTCCCCTATAAAGACCACAACGGTATTGCACTGAAAATGATGCACAACCGGCCGGCACTGCTGCAACCCCGCCTGGCCGGTAGCCATATCGAAACACTGACGCCCAGCCATTGTGCTCAAATTGGCACCGCGTTAGCACAATTTCATCAGGCTGGCCGCGACTTCTATCTACAACGCCAAGCTCATCGGGGCGTGTTCTGGTGGCGCCGGGAATCCCAGCAGCTAGCACGAAAACTTTCCAAGGCGGATGCTGAACTACTGCGCGCCGAGGTCGAATTATTCGACCAGCTAAGAGAACAACCCTGGGACCTGCCTCAGGGGGCGATCCACGGTGATCTGTTCTTTGATAACGCCTTGTTTGACGGTGACACATTAAGCGCAGTGTTAGATATCTATAACGCTTGTACCGGCTACCTGCTCTTTGATCTGGCCATCGTAGCCAACGATTGGTGTGTGAACCCGGACGGATCTATTGACCCTCAACGCGAACAGGCGCTGCTCACCGCTTACAATGACGTACGCCCATTCGAAGCGAACGAATACCTCGCCTGGCCACAGCTGACCCGTACCGCTGCGATGCGCTTCTGGCTGTCACGGTTAATCCCGGCACTGGATCCCAACGCTACTCAGAAAATCAAAGACCCTGAAGAGTTCAAACGGATTTTGGCTTACAGAATCAAAAACCC
>JAIBCZ010000071.1 GCA_024679645.1 Amphritea sp. | reverse complement strand
CTTCAGCTTCTTTCTCGATATTATCGCCGCAATCCGCATAGACGTATTCTGTGCCAAACAACTCAGGATATACCTGACGATTTGGTAACACCGGGATACAGCCCTGAGATACAGCTTCAAGAACTGATAACCCCTGAAACTCATGAATAGCTGTGGATAACACTATATCTGCACAGCTCAGCCACTCGAAATACTCATCCTTGCTCTCAGCAAAACCGAATTGATCAAGGCGATGAGCAAATTCACTTTGTATCGTATTAAATTCATCAGGTGTGCTCCGAAAGCGCTCTCCAAGGATGCACATTCTATAGTCTGTTCCTCTTCTTTCCATTTCTTTCATTATAACTAATAGCCGATCCGGGCCTTTATCAAACTCCCATCTGGCTGCCCACACAATCAAAACAGGTCCACCATATGAGAGCGACTTCCATCGGTGATTCCATTTAAGCGGTACAGGCTCAGGTTGTAGATTATGAGACCGAGATACAGACGGCGGCAAAGGTACCTGCAGCACTGATGACTTACTCTCTAACTGCTCTGTTAATCCGGCTGGTACCTGATCAGGTAATTTCTTTAACAGCGTCCTACAACCGGTCAGAAAAGTGTTGCGGTTATACGCTGTGTTAAAGCAGATGTGATCCGCTGCCAGGGCGGTGTAGATATTCAGAATTTTGGGCTCGACATTGCCATACTCCCGGCCGGATTCAGGGTAGGCGAACTGATTTTCGTGAAAATACACTAGTGTTGGAATACTGCCTAGATGGGGAACAAATCCACGTAAAGCGGACAGGTCCGTCATTGAAGTGGCAACAATCAGATCGTATTCCTGCTCCAGTACCTCTCGTTCATTAAAAGCCCAGCTCAGACTATTGCCCCGTATGCGCCAGGAAAAATACCTTGGCGGTAAAGTCAGCACTGTCCATTGATGCTGGCTGAGATTTTCAACCAGACCTTTACACCAGTATGCATGACTGGCAGCATCATAAGCAGAAAGCAGAAGAATCTTCACGGGCATTAGTCACAAATGGTCGTTATAAGGGGTCTTATAGAATGTTAAGGCATATAGAGTAGGCGACTGCTTCTAAGCAGAGGTTTTTCTGTTATAAAAACTAGAAATAGTTGACTCAATTGCAGCAAGCTACAACATTAATCTCTGACACTCTCATAAGTTGTTATTAAGAGACTAAGGACCACAACCGTTCTATCTGTTGTCCAACTAGCATCACAGCTCTGATGAAAATCCAAAAACAGTCAAAGTCATTTTCCGCTATAAAGTTAATTGCCATAGCAACCACAAAGGCTCTGTTCAATGAACCGACTGAACCACTCTATTACAGTCCCTATTGAATAGAGCAGTTACTCACTTTTATGGTGCAAGATAGAGCTCCTGAAGGCGGCGATACTTACGAATCCAATGAGATTGTCTAGCGCTCTCGGGGATATCCATGAGCGCTGCGTTTGCAGCAGCCATTGTCGTAAAGTTTCCATACACTAGAACATAATAAATCTCACTACTTCGTAAAGTACGAAAATACCGGACGCTCTCTGGAAGCTGGTGTTGTTTAATATACTTGAGCATGCCGGACTCATCTGTGCCGTATAGCAGCTGAAGAGTAAAATTAGAAGATGGCTGATGTATGACCCAACCATCTTCAAGACGATAAGGGTTCTTAACATCAGGCATAAATGTTTCGGCAGTTTGAGACTTAGGATCAATAACCGATGTCACAGCAGGCTTTACTTCAGAATCGTCCGCCGCTGAATCAGGTATTAGCCCTGTATCTGGGAGCGATACAAGCTGCAACGAGGGTTCAGCTTGTGCTTTCTCAGGCATAGACGCGATAATCTGCTGCGACAATTTCTGCTTCTCAGCTTGCAACTCAAGAACCTTTTGCTGCTCGGTTTCCAGTCGCATTAAACTCAACAAAGAAGCCGCTTCTTCATTACCCACTTCCACCGCCTGCTGAGCTAATTCCACCGCTCGGACATGATCGGCTTCAACACCCTGACCAACATAATAGACTAATGCCAGATTTTGTAATGCGACACCATTACCTTGCTCAGCAGAACGTTCATACCAGCTGAGACTTTCTGGCGGATCAGTCTCTGTCAGCATCACCCCCAGAGCAACCTGGGCATTTGCGTTACCAGCCGTCGCGGCTTTTCTTATCCAATGCTGAGCAGAAGCACGATTTGCTTCAACGCCTCTGCCATCAAGCAGCATTGAGCCTACTTTCAATTGAGCATCAGCAAGACCCTGCTGAGCCGCCCGCATATACCATTGATAAGCCCTCGCAGGATTTTGTTCGCCCGCTGCTCCCGTTTCAAACATATTTGCTAAGAGCTTTTGCGCCCTTGGGTGCTGAGCTAGTGCGGCCTGTTGGTACCAATGGCGCGCCTTACTATTATTTTGGCTAACCCCCTGACCCAACTGATAAGCCAGCCCCAGACGATAAGCTGATTCAGGATGCCCTTTTTCAGCCGCTATCTGATCCCAGAACAATCCACGCTGATCATCCTGACTCGTTTCCAACCCCTGATAGTAAATATTGGCGAGTAAAAAAGCCGCTTTAGCATCACCCAGCTCCGCCAGTTCCTGGCACTGCTGTTTAGCTGACGAGTATGATCCAGCAGAAAAGAGATTATAACAATCATCCCTTTGGTCATCGCTGGCGCTCGTAATAGAAGAAAATATCAGCGCAGAGCCCAGGCCGATATACATTGGAATCCGAAGCACAATCTTTACTTGTTTGAACATAATCCCTGCCGTTAGCCAGAAGAGGTTAACTCTAAACGCCTCTTTTTATTTTGTGCTGCTTCGCCCCCCCGGAACTCAGCAGAAAACTGGCGACCAATACAATCCTCTATCGGGAGCCACATAACAGGTCAGCCTGAAATCACTGACGATCACCTCTAAACCGGCTGGCAATGTATAACGACCAAGCCGAAATGGTGAGTGTAGGAAGACAATTTAACAAATTGTCGCGCTTTCAATAAGTGATAATACGCACTAATTGGCCTAAAGCATGAAAAAACCGGCCATATAGGCCGGTTTTAATCATTAACCCCAACTTCAGGCTGTCGTCACTCCTGCCTCCGCAGAATCCCGTTTACGTAAACGGCTATAGATAAACAACGTCAGAAAGCACACTAAGGCCAGGCTACTGATCCACCATTCGCCATGGGGCCATAGCATTGCCACTCCTGCTATACCCGACAAAATTCGCAAAACAACATTAAGCGGGCTTTCCAGATAACCTTCCATAAATCCCACTAAGGCATAGATACCGAAGACGGAGAAGAAGAAAACACTCAACACCTCCATCGTTGTCCCACCTATAAAGTTGGTATAGGCAAATAACAGCGGCACGATATAAAGTCCCTTAGCTATCTTCCAGGCGGTAAAACCCGTTGCCATCGGAGGAGTTTTAGCAATAGCAGCCGCCGCAAAGGCTGTCAGGCACACGGGCGGCGTTACGTTTGAATCCTGTGAAAGCCAGAATATAATCATATGCGCTGACAACAGAATCATCGCTAAGCGAGCCGGATCTATCGCCTGCTCCAACAGCTGTCCTTTAAAGTCACCCGGCACCAGTGACAGTAGTTGCTGCGCATCAATTTTACTCATCGGATCGGCTAACAATGCCGCCTTATCAGCATCCACTAACAGGAAGATGGTACGTGCAATCTCTGGCACGGTGCCATTGACCATCATCTCAATCAGCTGCATCTCTGCGATCAGATTATACAATGCCGGCGCTGAAAGCGTCGCCAGTACTATATATGAAGCCGTTACCGGCAAGCCCATACCTAAAATCAATGATGCCAGTGCTACCAGGAGAATGGTGATCAACAGACTACCTCCCGCCCACTCAGCCACCATCAACGAGAAGGTGTTACCAATACCGGTCATCGCTACGACATTGACTACCAATCCCACTGAAATCAACAACATAGCGGTTGTAGCCATATTTTTTGAGCCCTGCGCCAACGCATCAAACACATCCCTGAGACCCATGGGATGTTTCGATAACCAAGAAGAAACGACCACCGATATAATTGAAATACCCGCAGCATAGGTCGGCGTAAAACCATAGACAAGCAAGCTCACTAGTACCACCAGCGGCAACAGGTAGTGCCAGCCATCACGAAACACCTCACCAATAGGCCGTGTATCCAGTTCAACGGCATGTGCCTGACTGCGCATCGCTTCCACCCGCACAAAAAAGCCTACCGACAAAAAATAAAGCAACGCTGGCAACGCCGCTACCGCAATCACATCGACATAAGGAATCTGTGTGTAGGATGCCATTATAAAGGCCCCGGCCCCCATCACCGGCGGCATTAACTGTCCACCGGTAGAGGCTGCCGCTTCTACACCCGCAGCAAAACGGGGTGGAAAGCCCGCTTTCTGCATCAATGGAATGGTAATAACCCCGGTAGACACTGTATTCGCCACTGAAGAGCCCGATACAGAGCCCATCAAACCAGACCCAAGTACTGCTACAAACCCAGGCCCTCCTACCATTCGGCCAGCCGCACAACGTGACAGTTCAATAATAAAATCACCTGCGCCGGACTTCACCAGAAAAGCCCCGAACAGGATAAACATAAACACATAGGTCCAGGAAATCCGGGCGATCTGGCCAAACATCCCTTCGGAAGAGAAATAACTGCGAAACAGCAGGGTTTCCAGACTCAAGCCAGGAAAGCCAAAAATACCGTCAACATACTGGCCCCACCAAAAAACGTAGGTCAGCGCCACCAGTATCATGCAGGGAATAAACCAACCAGTCGTTCTGCGCGCCATCTCTAAAGCGATGAATATCGCACAGATAGAAAATACCCAGTCGAACTGAACAAACTTCACCCCCCGCTCATAGAGTGCATCTTCAAATCCGATCAGATAGGCAGCACAAACAATCGCCGCGCAACCTAACAAAATATCCAGTAATAACGTAAGACGCTGTGCCCCTGCTGAGTGACAACGAATCATTGGTACCATCAGCGCACATAACAACGCAAAACCACCAAAATGTATGGCTGATACCCACAGTTCCGAGACGGTACTGAGAGTATTAAAATAGATATGCACCAGCGCAAAAGCAACGCCAGCCCAATAGATAAAGCGACCGGTAAGAGAGGTCTCCGAACGCTGCAAGAGCTCCAGTCTCTTCAGTTTTTCAGACGTTTCCCGGTCAGGTTGGGTATCGATAGAATTCATAACAGTATCCCTAGAAAACAGGAAAAAAGGCGGGGGGAGAGAACCCCGCCAAGATCGCAAAGTTACTCAGCGATGAGGTGTGCAGGGATGTTTAAACCTACTTCTTTGTAGTAGCGAGCAGCACCCGCGTGTAAAGGAAGCGGCAGTCCAGCAATCGCTTTTTCAAGGGACATTGCTTTAGTTGCCTTATGGATGCCATTCAGGAACGGCAGGTTTTCATAAATTGTTTTGGTCAGCAGATAAACATCTTCTTCCGACAAATCATCTCTGACGGCCAGAAAGTTTGGTTGCGCCATCGTGTTGATATCTTTGGTCTGACCCGGATAAGTGTTTGCCGGAATCACGTAACGAGTCCACAGCTGATAGCTACCATTGGCTTCTTTAATCTGCTCATCAGTAAAGTCCAGTACTGTCATATCACTACCCAGTGCCGCATAAGCGCGGGTGATAGCAGAGGTAGGGACGCCTGAAGGGATATTCATACCATTGATAGTGCCGTTTTGTAGCGCATCGGCACTGGGACCATAGCCCATGTAAGCCAGATCTAAACTATCGGCATCCATTCCCAGGCCACCAAGAATCTGACGTCCGGAGCCTTCGGTTCCTGAGTTTTTCTTACCAATAGAGAATTTTTTGCCGCTCAATCCTGACAAATCAGCAATCGTACCGCTTTTCACCAGATCAGACTTCACCGCAAACTGCTCAACGTTTTGCCACAGCATAGAGACAGAACGCAGGTGTTTCTGAGGGCCAGTAGACTTCAGGGCACCTTCACCACTCCATGCCCAGGCACCATATAAGCCCTGAAGAATTGCAAACTGCGCTTCATTCTCGCCCAACAGTTTTACATTTTCACCTGAGCCTGCGGAGTTAATCGCAGATAGTGATACCTTGTATTTAGGCTCTAGCTTTACCTTTGTCAGCGTCGCCAACGCGACACCCACTGGATAGTATGTTCCGCCAGTTGAAGCCGTAGCCAGAATATAGGAGCGTTTTTCCGCTGCCTGAACCAGCGCCGCACTGCCTAAAGTAGCACTCAGTGCTACAGCGATACCCAGGCCTTTTATCAGAGTTCGTTTACTGCTTTGCATTTTAGATTCCTTCACTCAGGTTTTTATTGTTCGTACCCTCTACAAAGCAATGTGGATGCCAAACCAAATAAATAATTCTCAACCTATTGATTATTATACAAAAAACAAAATTCACAACAAATTATTGAAGACCTGATAAGCAAAAAACGGCCTATTAACCATCAAACTGATAAGCAACTTATTGCTTATTCATGGCAAGTAACCAGCAAACTTTTTATTTGAATAGCGAGAAACAAACTGAATTAGCCCCTAAAAACTTCGTTTTCTGCGCTTTAAACGGGCAATAAGCAATTTATTGCCTATTCATCAATATAGTCTGTCCGTTCGATCTGATACTTCACCATTTTCTGATTCAGGGTCCGACGTGGCAGATCAAGCATCTCCATCACCGCTTTGATATTGCCCCGATGCTGACGCAGCGCTTCGCAGATCACTTTGTACTCAAAATTGGCAACCTGGGCACCTAAAGAGAGAGAGCTATCGATCTGCGCACCGACAACAGGCTCTATCGTTTCAGGATACAGCAGGTCAACCACCGGCAGTGAACCATCCAACGCATAGCGTACCGCTATATTCTTCAATTCCCGGACATTACCAGGCCAGGCGTACTGCTGAAGATTAGTCATATCCTGTCGGGTTACCCTGCGCAGCTCTCGCCCATGCTGAGCCGCCGACTGAGCAGCATAATATTCAAATAGCAGTGGAATATCTTCGGTACGTTCACGCAACGGAGACAGGTAAAGACAGGACACATTCAGTCGGTAATACAGATCCTGACGAAAATTCTCCTCCGCCGAAAGGTCTGCTTTCGAAGCTGCCACAATACGCAGGTCAACAGGGATCTGTTTATTAGAGCCCAAGGGCTCTATCACCCCCTCCTGCAGACTTCGCAGGATTTTCACCTGCAAACTGGCCGGCATACTCTCAATCTCATCCAACAACAGTGTTCCGCCATCGGCATGCTGAAACTTACCGGTACGCTTTTTCGAGGCACCGGTAAACGCTCCGGCTTCATGGCCAAAAAGCTCGGTTTCAATCAGCGTTTCCGGAATCGCACCGCAGTTAATCGGTACAAAATTACATTCACTGCGGGGACTAAACTCATGCAGGCACTGGGCGACCAGTTCTTTTCCACTGCCGGTTTCACCATAGATAATGACATTGGTGTTCAGCGCTGCGTACTTAAGAATATCCCGGCGCATTTTCTGAATCGCAGGAGAGATGCCAATAATCTTACTATCAATACCGCTGTGGGAAGCCAGATCCTGCTGCAGCCTTAGATTTTCCAACACCAATCGGCGTTTTTCACAGGCCCTGTTAATCGTTTCAACCAGACGTTCTGGAATAAAAGGTTTTTCGATAAAGTCATACGCTCCATCCCGCATCGCGCCAATCGCCATATCCACATCACCGTGGCCGGTAATCAGTATCACTGGCAGCTCCGGTATACGGTGACGGGCTTCCATCATCAACGCTAAGCCATCCATCTCCGGCATTTTCACATCACTCACCAGAACACCAGGGAACGCTTCATTCAGATGGGCCAGTGCTTCAGTTGCACGCTCACAAACGATCACCTCAAAACCTGCCATCTGTAACCATTGGGATGTTGATTGCCGAATAACCGGATCGTCATCTACCAGTACTACCTGCCCCCTGTTCATTGTGATTCTCCGATCTGTTTTAAAAGCGGTAAAGTAACGGTAAAACAGGTGTGGCCATGTGGACTGTCCGCTCGGCTATCCACCCTGATATCCCCCTGCAGGTCTCGAACGATAGAACGGATGATCGATAACCCCAGGCCTAAACCTTCACCAATATCCTTAGTGGTAAAAAACGGCTCAAATATATGACTCAGGCTCTGCTCGTCAATGCCACTGCCGTTATCAATCACACGAATCTCCACCTGATCTTTGTTCTGATCTACCTGAACTTCCAGTCGCGCAGCCTCTGTCTCAGACAAAGCATCACAGGCATTGGTCATCAGATTAAGAAATATCTGTTCCAGGCGAGCACTGTCGCCACTGACCTGCATATTTAACTCAGGGCGAAGGTAAACCAACTCAATCTGTTGCTGTTCCAGCCGCCCTTTCAACAAACCCAGAACTTTATCCAGTACTAATAGCGGATCCACCGGTGCCATGTGCTGAGGCTTCTGATAAGCAAAGGTTTTTAATTGTCGGGTCAAAATTGCCATCCGGCTAATCAAGTCATTAATCAACTCAAGATTATTTTCTAACTGCGCCGTTTGGTTCTGTTCAATCAGCTTACGACAGATTGCGATATAGGTTCTCAATGCGGTTAGCGGTTGATTCAGTTCATGGACCACCGCAGAAGACATCCGCCCCAACGCGGCCATTTTTTCAGCTTGCACTAACTCGTCCTGAGCCTCTTTCAACGCCTGCGTACGTTGAATTACTTTATGCTCAAGTTGATCGTTGGCTTCCTGAAGAGCCCGCTCCAGGCGTTTCCGCGGGGTAATATCGATCACAGTAACCAGATAGTTGGCGGAGATTTCCTGTTTCATCCGCTTAATTGAAAACAGCATAGGAAAGTGACTGTTATCAGAACGTTTCCCCACAGTTTCCATCGCTATTAACGGTGCAAAGCCTTTGCTGCCCAATCGTGACAGCGTTTTCTTCAGTACTCCCTGATACATCTCTGGCGCGATCAGTTGGTCGATATGGGCGCCCTGAATACGTTGCATCGACTCACTAAACTGCTGCATCGCCATCGGATTTATAAACAGCACTTGTCCCTGGCTATCCAGTGTAATCATGCCGACATGTGCGGTATTGATAATATCCCGCTGGCGCGCTTCACTCCGCTCCAGCGCCTGCTGAGTCTCGCGTCGGGAAATATGCTTGAGCTGGCGTTCTCTTAACAGAAAAACCAGCAACGAGATCACAATACATAGCGCGATGGCAAAGAAAGTCGCGTTACGTTGAATTCGCACAACCTCGCCAAGATCATTTAACACGGTAACCTGCCAGCCCAGATCATCCAGCGTCACAGACTGCTTAAGTGCCCGCCCACCCTGCAGAATGTCTACCTGTTGAATGTCAGAACCATCATAAAGTTGCGTGATGCGTTCACCCGCAACAATATCCTGTAACTGGGTAGCTGCCTGAAAGCGTTTACTGGCCATCAGCACCTGCTCATTCTTACTAAACAGATACTCTCCAGTTTGATCTAACCCTGCTTGTAGCATTCCCAGGTCAAGCCTTACCGTCGCCACTCCTTGTAAGCGACTCAATACGTAAACAGGCGCTGACAGGTAGATAGCACCTTCTCGCTGAGCCGTGGGTAGCGTCACTTGTACACCCTGCTGCCCCTCCAGCGCCTGAAGAAAATACCTCTGATTACGATGATTTATCTCGTAGAAATTCTGTTGTGCGCGCCAGTGGCTAAACGCCCGGGCCCTCCCCTGAATATCCAGAACAAAAAGCGCCGT
>JAIBCZ010000282.1 GCA_024679645.1 Amphritea sp. | reverse complement strand
GCAGGTGTTTCGCTCTCCAGCGGCGGTCAGCATGCAGATCAAGCGCCTCGAAGAAACCCTGGGTAAAAGCCTGTTTCTTCGCGAAGCCCGACAGGTTCGATTGACGGCTGATGGCGAAGTTTTGCTCAGCTATAGCCGTCGGTTGCTCAAGTTAAATGAAGAGGCCGTCAGCCAGTTTGTGGCTCCCACCATCGAGGGAACGGTCTGTTTTGGCTCTCCGGAAGATATCGCCAACAGCGTTCTGCCGAGGGTATTGGCACAGTTCGCCCGGTCTCACCCTGCGGTAGCCGTCAATGTGATCGCTGGCAGCAGTACAGAACTGTTGTCACGTTTAGACTCGGGTGAGCTTGATATGGCGTTGTTAACGGCTGGAAATGTAGGTCAGGATCCGACCCGTGGGCAGGTTGTCTTTACCGAGCCTCTCATCTGGGCAACCCGAAGCGGCGGTCTGGCGGTAGAAAGCCAGCCCCTGCCACTAGCTGTTGCCAGTCGGGGCTGCTGTTGGCGTACAATGTCCCTCAATGCATTAGACAAACAGGATATTGAATACCGTATCGCCTATACCTGCGACCAGAGCTCGGGCATGCAAGCCGCGATGGAAGCAGACCTGGCCATCGCACCCATACCTCAAAGTCATATGAGAGCTCCCTTTGTTCAGGTGGATGCCAAGTGGGAGCTGCCCGAGCTTGGAGAGTATCAACTACTCTTCGAACATCGAAAGGAACTGGGCCCTGCGGGTAATGCCTTAGCCAGCTATATCGTCAATGCCTGGAAAACACCACGCTAAGCTGAATAGCCTGATCAAAGGGCATAACAAAATGACCAGAGCTGCTGACATAATGTTTTAAAACAGCCTCTGCCTTTAACTCTAGGTATTGGCCACACACCCTTTCTCTTTCAGCACACGAGTAATCGATGCAGGATTATTCTTAAGTCCCGCTGCAGGACGTATTGGCCGGGGTGAAAAATTCCCTGAGCAATTCGGACAGACGTTATCCAAAACATTTTCAGCGCAGTCGGCACAGAATGTACATTCAAAAGAGCAGATGACCGCCTCTGATGATTCTGGCGGCAAATCCTTATCACAACATTCACAGTTTGGTCGCAGTTCAAGCATGCGATTTCCTCCCGTTTGCTACATCAGTTTGAATTCATTGTCTCTCTGCAATATATCAGGAAGAAAGGTCTACAAAGAAGAGTTCTGCGCGCCAACAGGGTAGAAATCAACAAAATCGTCGTGAGGGCACGGTGCCTACAGCAGTTAAATTATCCCCAGACCCAAACCAAACTGGCTACCGCAACAGCGACACACAACCACCAGACCGGATTCAGGCGTTTTATCCCCCTCTCGGAATACCCCCATACAAGCCCTCCAGCCCCAAGTAACAATAGGGGGAGCGCAGTTATCACTAAGACTCTTATCAACAAAACATCGGTGCTGAGTGATTCGTGGGCGTAATAACCAAAGCAGAAGCTGATTGGCAAAATAGCCACGATAACCAGCTTCACCAGCCATTCGGACAACTTATTCATCAGGACAGGCTTTAAACAGAATGCTTTGAACCCGCTTTTGCAGTTCCGGCACTAACTCCGCCTCAAACCAGGGGTTCCGCCGTAACCAGATATTATTTCTCGGGCTGGGGTGCGGCATGGGGAAAACAGCCGGGGACCGATCTTGTCCACAGTAGTCACGCCAGCGGGAAACAATCTCAGTCACAGAGCCCTTGTCTGTCAGATGCCAGGCCTGGGCATACTGGCCGATGACCAATATCAGTTGCAGATTGGGCAGACGATCCATCAATTGCTGTCGCCACTGCGGGGCACACTCTTTGCGCGGCGGCAGGTCACCAGACTTACCGGTGCCGGGGTAACAGAATCCCATCGGCAGTATGGCCAGTTGTTTGGGATCGTAGAAGGTTTCAGACGTTATCCCCAGCCATTGCCGTAACCGATCACCACTGGGATCGTTGAAGGGGATTCCCGTTTCATGAACCTTTCGACCCGGCGCCTGGGCCGCCACCAGAATCTTTGCGTCAGGGTCAAACTGAATCACCGGCCGCACACCATCGGGCAAGTGCGGCAGGCAGGTGTCGCAGGCCTTAACCCGGGCGAGTAGCTGCTGATCAGATTCCATAAGCTTCACCCTTGCGCGCGGATAACATAATATTTCGCGGGGTCACTGAGCGATCGCAGAAAGTGCCCAATTCGACGCGATAGTCATGGGCTTCCAGATCACTCACAAGATCCAGAATCAGCCAGAGTTCAATCGGCCGGCGGAAGCAGTTACGCAGTAACGATAAGCGCATCACCTCTTTAAAACGCCGCCAGCCAAACGCTTCAAGCGCTGACCAGTCAGTGTCTGCGGGTAAGGTTAACGATTCCCGATTGGCCAGCTGCTGGCAGAACTGACTAAAGCTGAGCTTCAGCCAGGCTTTCTGCACCGGTTTCATGGTGCGATAAGCTGTATTTCCGGTCACCCGGGTGCGCAGTTCAACAAAGCCCAGTTTCCAGGCCATTTCCTGGTCCCGACGGCTGACTTCG
>JAIBCZ010000273.1 GCA_024679645.1 Amphritea sp. | reverse complement strand
TGATACTGGACAGCTGAAGATTGCCTTTATCGATGCCGGTGTGCCACTGGAGAACTTTTCCGGAAGCTATCGTTTCGAACAAAGTTCAACAGGCAAGCAACAGCTGCGGCTCGATAGTGGTCATGTGGATCTCTTAGGAGGAACAATCACCACCCTTCCGGTCACTATAGACCCCAACGACCCTGTCTTTGACAGCGCCATTGCGGTCACCGGAATCGATCTGCAACAACTCATGGCTCTGGAGCAACAACAAGGACTGACCGGTAACGGCACCTTAAATGGACAGATGCCGATTAGCTTTAAACAGGGGCTGCTGAGCATTACTGATGGGCAGATAAACAGTACCCCTGAGGGAGGCTGGATAAAGTTTGATCCACCGCCTGCTATTCTGGCGATGGCCCAGACTACCCCCGCATTAGGGATCGCTTTTGATGCTATGCGAAATATGCAGTATCAAAGTCTGGGCATTGAACTGGACTACCAGCCGGACGGAACGGCACTGCTAAAAACCCATCTAAAAGGACATAATCCGGACTGGAACAACAGCCAACCGGTTGACTTAACAATCAATATTGAGGAAAACATCCCTAAATTGTTACAAGCCCTTCAATTTACTGATAAATTGACGGAAACACTTGAGAAGCGCTACCGTTAAAGCAACCACTGACAATCAGGCAACCGACGGCATCACTAACTTGCGCTACTATTGACGGAGAACAGCATATGTTTATGCCAAAAACACTACAATCGCTGACATTGTGCAGCCTGATACTAACGGTGACGGCCTGCGCACCGACCGTTCAGGTCGCTGTTCCTAATGAGCCGATCACGATTAATCTCAATGTAAAAATTGAACACGAGATACTGATCAAGGTCGATAAAGAGATTGACAGTCTGCTAGAAGAAAACAGCGAACTATTCTGAGGAGCGGTAAAATGAAACAGTTAAAAACAATTCTGACCTTCGCGACCCTGCTGCTCAGCCTGATATTCACTCCGGCCTGGGCAATAAGCCTGACGGACGCCAAAAACCAGGGATTAGTAGGTGAGCAAGTGAACGGCTATCTGGGCGAGGTTAAAAGCACCTCCGAGATCCGTGCGCTGGTAAAATCGATAAACAGTAAACGCCGGGCAGCATATGCCGCCAAGGCTCGTAAAGCTGGCGTTGATGTCAATATTATGGAATTGCGAATCGGCGAACGCCTGATTCAGCGTGCACCTGCCGGCCAGTATGTGCAAACCCCGGATGGGAAGTGGAAACAAAAGTAAACCTTCAATCAGGACTGTAATGTGAGCACCTTTGGAGTATCAGGTAAGCCCTCATATCGTTCAAATAATGCGCTGGGTTTTCTAATCTGCGTACTAAGCCTCACGGCTACAGAGCTCTATATAGAGCCCTATATAACCGAGGCAAATTGTGCTCTTTGCACTATTATCAGGTTAATACTGGTGATAATGACGGGGCTGTTTCTGGTCAGTTTTCTGCTCAACCGTAGTATGATTTTTCAGCGATTAGCCGCCGTCTTACACCTGCTGCTAATCACCAGCGGTATCATCACCGCTGTGCGAAGCCTGTTTGCGGACCAAGACGACCTGTCATCCGCCTGCAACCTAAACAGTACTACTCTACATGAGCAAGCAAGCTTCAGCGCCCTGTGGACTACACTCGACAATGCAGCCAACTGTCCCTATCCTGCCTGGCATATTTATCAGCTGAATGTGGCCCACCTGTCACTGATCCTGATGCTGGTTTTATTAGTTGCTGTATGGAAAATACTGATTAAAAAACAACAGAGAAACCTGTTCTTCTGATGATAAAAACTGCAGTTACCTTAGCCCTGGGCATCTCTCTATCAGCCCCCTTACTCGCAGCACCGGTAGCACTCTATGGTGACTCTCATAACCCAGGAACTCTGACCTTTTATCTGGAAAATGATCTGTTCGCCGATACCGATCAGCAATACACCAACGGCATTCGCCTTTCCTGGACCTCACCCGACCTGAGCAGCTATCTGGATGACAAAAGTCTGCCGGTCTGGTCGCGCCGATATAACCGGTTTATTACCTCTCCGCTGGGACTGTTTGACGAGACTCCGCCAAAACAAAATGAGATCGTACGAAATCTGGTGATCACGCTGGGGCAACAGATGTATACCCCGGAAGACAACCTCCGCACGACCATTGATCCTGATGACCGCCCCTACGCTGGCTGGCTCTATCTCGGAATGGGCTACAACCTGAAACATAAGCAGCGCATGGATTCAGCGATCCTCAATCTCGGCATGGTTGGCCCTGCAGCAATGGGACAGGAAGCTCAGGATTTTGTTCACGATCTGCGCGGAATTGATAAGTTCGAGGGCTGGGATAATCAGCTCAATAACGAACTGGGCGTTCAGGTCGTCTATGAACGAAAATACCGGATACCCGCCCAGAAAATTAAAGGGGCACTGGAGTACGACATCATCTGGCACGGCGGCGCCAGCCTGGGTAACGTTGCCACTTATCTGAATGTCGGCACCGAGATCCGATTTGGCTGGTTTCTCCCGGATGACTTCGGCACGTCCTCCCTGCGCCCCGGTGGTGACAACAGTGCTCCGGGCAGTAACGACCCACGCACCCAAAGCACAACCGGGTATAGTCGTGACCAGAATTTTGGGGTACATGGATTTATCGCTGTCGATGGTCGCTGGGTACTGCGGGACATCTTCCTCGACGGCAACACATTCAGCAGCAGTCATTCTGTGGATAAAGAGAACCTGGTAGGTGACCTCAGTATTGGCGCCAGTATGCTGGTCGAAGACTGGAAGCTATCCTACTCACGGGTTTTCCGTAGTAAAGAGTTCGATACCCAGGGTGAAACCCATAGCTTTGGTTCGTTCTCAGCCTCTTATAGTTTTTGATAACATCTCATAGATCACCACGATAACACCCTGT
>JAIBCZ010000221.1 GCA_024679645.1 Amphritea sp. | reverse complement strand
TGGATCGGGAACGAATTGTTACTCAGGTAGTCACTACAGAAGTAACTTTTCGTGTTTTGAATCAGTCGCTGTGTGAACGGTATTGGAACACGGGGGAGCCAAAAGATAAGGCGGGTGCTTATGGAATTCAGGGACTTGGCGCAGTGTTTGTTGCTAATATAAAGGGTAGCTACTCCGCCGTTGTCGGTTTGCCTCTGACAGAAACTGCAGCGCTTTTGGACACTTTTGGTATTAAGGTGTGGCAGGATTCGATTGTATGATTGGGTTGCTGTCGTGGTTTTTTGTTTGGTTTAAATTGAGTTATTGATCCAGTCAGGCACTCCTGCAGACTGCGGCGTATACAGATTACTGATGGGGCCGGAAAATCAGGTCACCTGGGAATGGAATATGAGTGAAGAGATTCTGATTAACTTTACCCCAATTGAGACTCGGGTAGCAGTTATTGAAAATGGTATGCCGCAGGAGATCTATGTCGAGCGGGCTGAACGGCGGGGAATAGTTGGTAATATCTACAAAGGAAAAGTGGTCAGGGTACTTCCCGGTATGCAGGCAGCCTTTGTTGATATAGGGCTTGAGCGTGCCGCATTTATACATGTAGATGAACTGCAGCACCCGGAAGAGGAAAATGGCGCTGGGAATGGCAAGAGTAATCTGACGATAAACCGTTTACTGCGAGAAGGGCAGTCTCTGGTTGTTCAGGTAACTAAAGACCCACTTGGTACTAAAGGTGCGCGTTTAACAACGAATATTTCAATTCCATCCCGTTACCTGGTATATATGCCGGGCAATGAGCATATTGGTATCTCCCAGAGAATTGAAGATAGTGACGAACGTGATCGCCTGCGTGCGATGGTTGAGGAAGTCGTTGCTGGACTGGAGGACCTGAACACCAAGGTCGGTGGTTTTATTCTCCGAACTGTGTCTGAAGGTGTGAGTGAAGCTGAACTAAAACAGGATATTCTGTTTCTATGCCGTCTGTGGGATTCGATCAATCGTAAGATAGGTGAGCTTGGAACTCCATCTTGCATATATGAAGATTTGCCACTGAATATGCGGGCTTTGAGAGATATGGCTCATGCCGGTGTTGAGCGTATAAGAGTGGATTCTAAAGAGACCTTTCAGCGCTCCCAGCAGTTTGCTGAAGCACTGGTGCCGGAAATCAGCAATATTCTGGAGTACTACCCGGGTGAACGGCCAATCTTTGATCTTTATAACATCGAAGACGAAATTCAAAAAGCGCTGGGGCGTAAGGTTGAACTGAAATCCGGTGGTTACCTGATATTTGACCAGACCGAAGCGATGACTACGGTGGATATCAATACCGGTGGGTATGTTGGTCATCGCAACCTTGAAGAAACCATTTTTAAGACCAATCTGGAAGCGGCGACGGCTATTGGTCGACAGCTTAGGTTGCGTAATCTGGGTGGTATTATCATTATTGATTTCATCGATATGCTCGATGAAGATCATCAGCGACAGGTATTACGTACGCTTGAACGGGTGCTGGAAAAGGATCATGTGAAGTGTAAAGTGACCGGCGTTTCTGAGTTAGGATTAGTTGAGATGACGCGTAAACGTACTCGCGAAAGCCTCGAACACATCCTCTGTGAAGCTTGCAGTCACTGCCAGGGGCGGGGCTCGGTTAAAACCCCTGAAACGGTCTGTTATGAAATCTTCCGGGAAATTTTGCGACAGCACAGGGCTTATGATACGGATTCCTATCTGGTTTTGGCTGCGGATCAGGTGGTTGCGATGCTGCTTGATGAAGCCTCTGATCATGTGGCAGAGCTGGAAGCCTTTATCGCTAAGACGATCCGCTTTCAGGTAGAGCCGATGTATGGTCCAGAGCAGTACGATGTGGTGCTGAAATAGTTGTGCCATCTATCGGAACTATTTTAAGGTCACTTAACCGCTGGCTTGGCTGGCTTTTGGTGATCGCTATCTTATTGATTGCGTTGCTAACAGTCGTGGTGCGTCAGCTATTACCTGCTGTTTGGGATTATCGTGAAGAGATTGAACAGTACCTGAGTGATCGCTTGCGTACGGAAGTCAGTATTGGTGATATAAACGCCAGCTGGGAAGGGCGCTTTCCCAGGCTGTTGATTCAGGATGTGGTCATTGCGGATCATCGATCACAGAATATAGGTCGAGTAGAAGTCAGTCAGCTAGTCTTAGGCCTTAATCCAGTATCAAGTCTCTTAAAATGGCAGCCAGTACTGAGCAAAGTTGAGCTGTGGTCTCTCCATACTGAAGCGAAGTTAGTCAGTTGGCCGCAGAAGCAAAACTCAACCGGTACCTCCAGTAAAAGTAATCAGGCGGAGGGGCTCGATCCTTTGGCCGCATTGTGGTTACAGCCGCATATTTTCTTCTATGATACCCAGATCGATTTGACCTTACCGTCTGGAAAACAGCTGCTATTAAAGAGTGACAGTATCAATCTTGAAAATAGTCAGCGGCAGCATCATTTCTCTGGTGAATTGTTAATCAGTCATGAGCAACGGCAGCTCTCTGCTACGCTGAGAGTGGAATCAGAAGGCGCTCAATTTAATCCGAAAACCACTCGTTTTGACTTCTATCTTAAATTAGCAGGTGTTGATACGCCTCTACTTGAAGCTGCGCGTGAACTTTTTCCAATACCGCCAGCGCTTAAGCAGTTAGAGCTGGGTGCTGAAATTTGGGGGAGTTGGTCGGAAGGGCGTTTGACGCACATGTTTGGCAGCCTGGCTACGGATAAGTTGGCAATAGTTACTGGCAGCGATCAATTACCTGAATTTGAAGTACAAGAGCTATCAACCGGTTTTACATTGTTACAACCGGCGCGTAGACAATTTCAGTTGCAGGTTAATGACTTTGCAGCGCAGATCAATCATCAACCACTCAGGTTTCCTAAACTAGTCATAAATCGGCAGCAAGGTAGGATTGCTTCGATTGCCTTAACTGAACTCGATGTTACGTCGGCAGTTGAATTTATAGACCCCCAGAGCTGGGTGCCTGAAGCGTTGAAAGGCGTAATAAAACGGATGGCTCCGGTGGGAAAAATATGGAATCTGGCAATAGAGTGGCCAGAGGCTCCAGGGGAAGTGATAACTAAGGACTTAAAAGTCCCATCGCAAAACTGGACGCACCTTAGTCTTAGGGGGGATCTTGACCAGGTTGGTTTTTCTGCTGCATATGGTGCTCCCGCAATGGCCGGTATTAATGGTTTATTGCAGTTGGAGTACGGCGAATCAGGTTTGCAGGGGCGAATTGACCTTGAAAGCAGTAATCTGGGGCTCCACTTTCCCGAGGTTTTTGACAAGGGATGGGCATTCACCTCTGCAAAGGGGGTGACTCATTTCAGCCTGGAAGAGAGTGTCCTGCACTTGAGTAGCGAGCTTGCTGAAGTGAAGAAGGCCGGTATTAACGCCAGTGGTCGCTGGAGCCTTTATTTGCCCTTGGCAAGGGACGTGCAGAGTGAACTCACGTTGTTGATTGGCGTAAAGGGGTCTGATGGAAGCCTGGCGCCTGAGCTTATTCCTGACCATGAGATAGATCCGGGATTTAAAACCTGGGTCACGCAAGCAATCAAACATGGGCATATTAACCAGGGTGGTTTTATGCTTCATACGGGCACCCGAAGTATTCAGTCACGTCAATCGCCTACGGTGCAGATGTTCATGGATATAGCGGATGCAAGCGTTGATTATCAGCCTGGGTGGCCCGCTGTGACAGGTGCCGATGCTTCGCTATTGTTACGGGATCAGGGGTTGATAATTAATGTCAGCAGTGGACAGATTTTTAACAGTAAAGTTAACCATGGCTGGGTTTATCTGCCGCCGAACTCAAATAGCTTGAACATACGGGCCCGTGTATCAGGGGATAGCGCCGATATTGGACGAACGCTGATAGAAAGTCCTGTGATAGGTGGTAGCAAAGAGTTAGGAAGCTGGCAGCTCAGGGGTCAGGCTGACACTCAGTTGGGCCTGATCATTCCGTTGGATGGTCAAGAGCCGGATGTCGATGTCAGTAGTCGTTTTACAAGCCTGGATCTGATATCAAAAGAACGAAACCTGAGCTTTAATAAGCTGTCCGGCTTAATTGGTTATCGCAATGATCGTGGTCTCTATTCCGAGCCGCTCAGCGGGATGTTTTTGGATCAGCCTCTAACAGCAGAAATTAGAACCAG
>JAIBCZ010000220.1 GCA_024679645.1 Amphritea sp. | reverse complement strand
TTATTTAACCGGGCATTTTCACGCCCCACATCCAAAGAACGGGTAGAAAAATCAACATTCAGCACCCGGGTAGCACCGGCTGCTGCTGCAACCACGCCTACTCCACAGGTATACGAAAATAGATTCAACACAGATTTGCCTGCAGCATTATGCTGAATCCAACGTCTGCCGGCGCGCATATCAAGAAACAGTAATGGATCCTGTCCTTTGTGTTTACCCCTGACCCGGTAAGACACACCCAGCTCCTGCGCAACCCCTTCCCAGCCATCGACGATTACGTCATCAGCACGGCGAGAGTTAGCAGAACTTCGATCGTTATATACCAATATTAACGAACAGCTAAGCTGCGCCTCTACCAGCTTATGAATAGCTTCAGCCTCTTCAACTGAGATCGGCTGATGAAAAGTTTGTATCAATAATTGGGGGCCGTATCGATCAACAGTCAGACCAGAACAACCCTCATTAGAGCCGTGATATAAGCGGTAACAATCTGTGTTCTCTTCATGCAGAGCATCCAGCAGCTCGCTACGACGAGCCAGTGCATCTTGAATCAGGTTGAGCATTAAATATCCTTGAGCAGGGAAAGTATCATTTCGAGGCGCTGCAATGAGCTATTGAGCTCCAACAACCGCTGTTTGTCCGCTCCTGAAAATGGGATAAGCGACGCCAGTTGATAACTGACAGCCTCAACATTTTCGGCATTCAGTTGAACAGACCGGAATGATAACAGAGGATGCTGTTCAAGGTGAGTTGAAATCTTAGCCAGTTTGGCTGAATACTGTTCAGGCCTGAACCCGGCGTCAGAGTGAAGCTCTATCGTTTCTCCCAATAACAGCCCATCAGACGCCACTGTCACTCCGGAAATCTTAGCACGCTGCTCCCCTTCTACCTGAATACCGATCATCTGATTCTGCATCGGTTGCCAGTCGATAATCTTCGATAGTGTTCCTATCGTTTCAAAATTATTATTTGAGTTGTCTGGATTACGGGCCTGCAGAACAACAAACCGTCCATTATCAGCAAGCAGTTCTTTCACCATGCGCCGGTAACGTATTTCAAAAATTTGCAGAGGCAGTACTGATCCAGGGAAAAGCACTAATGGCAGCGGAAATAATGGCAGTTTTTTCATATAGAGGAGTATAGGGTTTTAAGCTATTCAATACCTATTTATAAGCTCCAAAAAAAAACCGCCCCCTAAGATATCTATCTCAGGGGGCGGTTTTTTATACCGGGCGAACGTACGCGGGAACGTACAAACCGGATTTAGAAATTAAAAACGCGGGTATCAGCATCGATTAGAGCAGCAGCCATGACCGGTGGCTTCGCGGCCCCGATACCACTCAGCAGAGCATCAACACCCACACCTTTATTTGGCAGATACAGTGCACAAACATCGACCTTAGCACCACCGGACATCAGTTTTTTCATCAACTGTTCAGGCGTTACATTCTTAGGTTTTAATGGCTCAGATGTTTGTTCTTTCAGTGCCATATCACCTGCAGTGTCACATAGCAGTACACTGACTTCGGCACCTTTGGCCTGCATCATGTTGCCCAGTACCATCGCCATGCCCCGGGTTTGCTGTTCTGCACTGGTCAGGGTTATCAGTACTTTATCAACGGCCTCTGTGGCTGAAGCCATCACCGGTGAAAGTAAAGCGGCGGCAAGTACTGATGCGGTTAATATCTTTTTCATAATCTATACGTCCTTATTTAGTTGGATGCCAGGCAATGGCAGGATCAATTTTGTAACTCCAGGGTAAGCCCGAATTGCGCCAGCCATTTAATGCCCGCACACCTTTTGAATCACCCTCTTTCAAAGTACTACCTTCAAAGCCATCGACGACCGTCCAGACCTGCGTATAGCCTTGTTTAGCTAACAGATTGACGGCAGGCGCGCTTCGCGATGAACCAGAACGGCACATGATAATAATAGTGGTGTCCGGTGTGGCTCCGACCTGTGCTAATTTCGCAGTAAGCTGAGCATTAAAACCGGAATTTTTAACCATCGCCCAACTGCTTTTCTTATCACTCCAACCCGCGGTATCCGCTAACATCCAGGGAACGTGGATACGCGTTGGTGTTGCCGAACCGGTAAACTTAATTTCAACAGGATCACGCACATCCACCAGAATGGCGGTGTCATCTTTCTGCAGCTTATCCCAGGCTTCAGCTGCCGTTGCATATAGATCAAGGGTCGTCTGAGCTTTAACCTTATTCGGTTTATCTGCAGCCACAGCGGTGACGGCTACGATACAACTCAATAGCCCAGCCAGAAGTACAGTCTTATTCACGTCTCTCACCATCTGATATCGCTAATTTGAACGACAATATATTAGATAATACTAATAAAGTGAAGTCTAATCTTTGAATTATGACCAAAAAAAACCACTCCGAAGAGTGGTTTTAGCAATTCAAAACGAATCAGGCTTGATATTCGTGATCAAGGTTTAGCGTAGACAGCGTTCGTTTTCGTACGCTACGAAGAAGGCTTTCATCTTCGATCAGAGACTGCCCATAAGAAGGCACCAGCTCTTTCATCTTGGCTTGCCATTCAGGAGTAGCAAGTCGCTCCGGGAAACAGCGCTCAATAACATTGATCATCGTAGGGGTTGCAGTAGAAGCACCTGGAGAAGCGCCTAGCAAAGCCGCCAGAGTCTTATCAGAGGATGAGATTACCTCCGTGCCGAACTCCAGTTTACCTTCACCTTCTGCGTTCTTCTTAATGATCTGAACGCGCTGCCCCGCGTAGGACAACTCCCAGTCTTCATCTTTAGCATCAGGAAAGAAGCGACGTAGTGAATCAACCCGGTCACCGTGAGACTGCATCACCTCACTAATCAGGTAACGGGTAAGGTCCATATTCTTGGCCCCAACCTGCATGATAGGTTTAAGGTTATTCAAGCGCATACTCAACGGCATATCCATAGCCGATCCCTGCTTCAGGAATTTGGTAGTAAAGCCTGCAAATGGTCCGAATAACAATGCTCGCTCACCATCTATCACTCGACTATCCAGGTGAGGTACTGACATCGGTGGCGCGCCGATAGGCGCCTGGCCATAAACCTTTGCCATATGCTGTTCAACAATCTCTGGCTTTTTACAGACTAACCACTGACCACTAACAGGGAAGCCACCGTAGCCCTCGCCTTCAGGAATACCCGACATCTGCAGCAGCGGTAACGCCCCGCCACCCGCACCAAAGAACAGGAACTTAGTACGGATTTTTTCTACCTGGCC
The DNA here is from genome assembly GCA_024679645.1 of Amphritea sp. Classification (GTDB taxonomy): domain Bacteria; phylum Pseudomonadota; class Gammaproteobacteria; order Pseudomonadales; family Balneatricaceae; genus Amphritea. Next base: position 930 of record JAIBCZ010000220.1, on the reverse strand, counting down.
TGTCTCAACATTCTTAAGCTCTACGCGCCAGTCGCCTTCAGTGTATTGAGACAACTCTTCAACTGAGTGACCCAACAACAAGTCAAAACCATCTTGTTTTTCAAGGAAGTTAACCATGTTACGCGCCAAAGCACCGAAGTTGACGTCAGCTCCGTAGCGCATCCGTGTCGCCGCGACAGCTTCATCCGCAGCACGGTTTTGCATTATTAGCGGCATCCACTGGCTTAATACTTCAGGGTCTTCAGAGAATTCCATCTCAGCAAACTGAGGCTTTGAGCTCAATGCTTCAAAGCGCTTACGCAAAAATTCAACATTCTCTGCACCCATCACGAAACTTTCATGGGGTACATTATTGATAAAATGATGGGGCTCAGGCAGATCGCCCTGCTCAACCAGATATGACCAGAACTGCAAACTGGTCTCAAACGCAGCATTGATGGAAAAAGCTTTGTCGGTATTGATACTACCGTCGTCATTCTGAGACGTATAATTCAGTTCGCAATACGCTGCATGACCTGTACCGGCATTATTCATCGCATCGGTACTTTCATTAGCGACATGGTCTAAACGTTCAACCATAGCGATTGTCAGAGAGGGGTCTAACTGTTTAAGCAAAACGCCCAGAGTTGTGCTCATCGCACCTGCACCGACCAGCAGTACATCAACAGATTTAGAGGTCATACTCACTTCGCCATTCAACTATAAATAATGGAGGTAGAGAGGTTTTCAGCAAAAGGCTTGTGGCCCGACAGGAAAATAGCACTAACAAAAGTAAGACTATAACCAATTGATATAACTGAAAATATCTCTGGCAGTTGAGTTAAATTTGATAACCGCGAAACAACAGCAGGAAACCTTTTACTCAAACTGAAACTGTGTCGCTGATTATACTCATTCCGGCAGAAAAATCTTGTGCATTGCGGCATAAAT
>JAIBCZ010000089.1 GCA_024679645.1 Amphritea sp. | reverse complement strand
TTTTTTACCAGCGAACGCTGGATGAATGCGATACAGAACACCTTTATTGTCGCTGTTTGTTCAACCATTCTGTCGATGATTTTAGGTACGCTGGCAGCCCTCGGACTGAGCCGTTCAGAGCTGCCATTTAAAGGTCTGATCATGGGCTTGTTAATCTCCCCAATGATTGTTCCGCTGATCATATCAGCGGCAGGGATGTTCTTTTTCTATTCCTCCCTGGGAGTTTCACAAAGCTATTTAGGTTTGATTCTGGCGCATACTGCCTTAGGCACACCCTTCGTAGTGATTACCGTGACAGCAACCCTGAGCGGCTTTGACCACAATCTGGTCAGAGCCGCCACCAGCTTAGGGGCAACACCCACTTATGCTTTCTTTAAAATTACTGTTCCGCTGATTATGACCGGTGTTATTTCCGGTGGCTTGTTTGCTTTGATGACGTCTGTTGATGAGGTAGTGGTTGCGCTATTCATTGCCGGCGCTGAACAAAGAACGGTGCCGATGCAGATGTGGGCCGGTATTCGCGAGCAGATTAGTCCAACCATTCTGGCTGTAGCAACGTTATTAGTCTGTATGTCGATATTACTGCTTACCACGGTGGAATATCTGCGACGCAGATCTGAAACTATCCGGGGTATCACGCCGCAATAACATAAGTATTATTCGCCGGGGGCTCCCTCCCGGCAAATATCAAACCCACAATCTGGCAACTTCATCTATTATGAAGTTGAATATAATCACATCACCGCCACAGATTTAATCTGCGCCCAGATTTTTTTCCCAACCTGTAGGTCTAACTGAGAGATGGAGCGGCGACTAAGCCTGGCAACAATATACTGCTCTCCATCAGCATTGCTTATTTTTATCTGCACCAAGGCTATCGAGTGGGCAGCATCATCTTTTATCTCTGTTATCTGCGCTCGCAGGCAGTTTAGAATGCTACTACCAACCAGCGGATTAAGCGCAATACTGACATCCCGCGCCAATACCCTTACTCTGACATGATCTCCTGGCTGCAGCCCGGTATCCCGACTCCAGATTGACTCACCAGTGACTTCGATTCTCACTAAACCCCACTGTGGATCGGCCTCAGCAACTACTCCATTAAGCACAGAGCCGGCAATTTCATCATGTTGAATAGGCAGATCAAGTCGTGAAAATATCGCATTCACTTCCCCTGCAGCCACTGTTTTGCCAGCGTCCATGACGACAACATAGTCCGCCAGTCGGGACACCTCTTCGTGGGAGTGAGTTACATAGACAATAGGAATAGTTAACTCTCGTTGCAGTCGCTCCAGATAGCGAATAATTTCCGCCTTATTATGGCTGTCCAATGCTGACAGAGGCTCATCCATCAAAAGCAGTCGAGGATTGGTTAATAGCGCCCGGGCAATCGCGATACGCTGGCGTTCACCTCCGGAAAGCCTCACCACTGAACGCTCCAGTAATGGGCCGAGTGACAGTAACTCTATCAGCCGATCAAAAGAGATATAGCCATTCGCGTTCTGAGTTTTTTTTACTCGTTTATGACCGAATAACAAATTAGCCCGAACACTCAGATGGGGAAATAGTGAGGCCTCTTGAAACACATAGCCAACAGGGCGCTTATGAACCGGCAAGAAATACTCATCGCTCTGCCAGCTTTCTCCATTGATATCAAACTGGCCTTCCAGACGATTAAGCCCTGCAAGACAACGTAACAGAGAGGTTTTACCACAGCCGGATGGTCCAAATAGCACCGACACTCCACTCTCTGGCAGTTCAATTTCTGCATCCAGTTCAAACTGACCTAAGCTGCCCTTAAATCTGCAATAGAGACTCATGCCAGCCTTTTCCTCAGCTTCTTCTCTGAAAGATTCATAATCAGAATCACCAGAAAGGAAAACACCAACATCATCAGAGACAGTAAGTGAGCCATCTCCCAATTCATGGTCTCAACATAGTCATAAATAGCGATCGAGAGTACCTGGGTTTCACCGGGGATATTTCCGCCAATCATCAATACCACGCCAAACTCACCCACAGTATGAGCAAATCCAAGTACGGTCCCTGTAAGAATTCCTGAGCTGGCCAGCGGAATCGCTACATTGAAAAAAGCATTTAGCGGAGATGCTCGCAGGGTCGCAGCAACTTCCATCGGCCGCTCTCCCATAGCATCGAAGGCGTTACGGATCGGTTGCACAACAAAAGGCATAGAATAGACTACTGATCCGACCACCAGCCCGGCAAAGGTAAAAGGTAAGCGAAACCCGATAAGCGATTCAATCATCTGACCCGGCGCACTGGTTGGGCTCAGCAGAATAAGCAGGTAAAAACCTAACACTGTCGGAGGCAAAACTAATGGCAGCGCGACCAGCGTTGAAACCACTTCACTCCACCAGGAACCTGATCTGGATAACCACCATGCCAGAGGAATTCCCAGCAACAACAATATCACCGTTGTTACAGAGGCCAGTTTCAGCGTCAGAAGAATTGCATCAAGCATTGACTAGCCTCCTTCGCACCTGCCGTAAGACTCCATACAGCGGTATCACACTCCATACCCATGCTTTTGAATAACGGATAGCGCTTGCTGGCTGTGAAGAAAATGTAAGAACTGTTTCGCCACCGGGTTATCAGCCCCACTCTTTAGCAGCACCGCATCCTGCTTCAACGGCAGATAATATTCCTCAGGCACCAGCCAATAGGACTTTTGTGGATTCACTATCATCTGCGACAAAGAAACAAAGCCCAGTTTTACATTCCCTGTTTCAATAAACTGATAGGTCTGGGCTATATTTTCACCATAGATCCGTTTGCTATTATGCGATTCCAACACGCCCATTTTAGCCAGCGTCTGTTGCGCCGCAACCCCATATGGAGCCGTCTTCGGATTTGCCATAGCTACCAGACCATTACTTAACAATACTCTGAGCTGATCAATTGACAGGTCCGCTAATGGAGTAGACTTACTGTACAAAGCAATTTTACCCATCGCATAGGTAAACTGAGTATCTTTAACCGCATCGCCCAGTGCAACCAACTTCGCTGGTCTTTCTTCATCAGCGGCCAGAAAAAGGTCAAAGGGAGCACCGTAGTGGATCTGCGCAAAGAGTTTGCCGGTTGAACCAAAACTCAGAGAAACCTCTACACCATGCTGATCCTCAAATAGCTGCACCAGCTCTTTAGCTACAGCTATGAAATTCGATGAGACCGCTACGTTAATATCCCCTGCATATGAGCCCTTGCTCCAGAGTAATAGCAGAAGACAGATTGCCTGGACACTTTTATATATTGTTTTCAAAACCACCGCTCTTGAAGCAATCACCCTTAAGACACTTAGCATAGATATTCTCTGGGTCAGGTGAAACCCCTGTTGTTGGAAAAAGCCCCGACATTCGCCTTCAAACCTCAATTAACACGCAGAAGACCGCGAACAAGCACCCTGCTCTATACTAACCCCTCTGAGGACTGTTTTGCAGAAAGACTGACTATCAGGCAGTAATGACAAATATACGGACTGTTTCTCTCGGAGTCCCGAAAGGCGCGTGTTAGAGCGACAACAGACAACGCATTTGACTTATTCACAGTAATTTTAATTCAGAAAACATATTTAAAAATAGTAGATCTACGCCCGCCATATATTTAAATAAAAAATGACAACTCCCAAAATTAATAACCCTACACTTCCTTTGGGCTTGCCCAACAGGTATGCTATTTATCCTATAGCACGCTAAGTTTGGTAAATGTTGCCATCGATAAATTTATCAGATTTATCATGAGCCATCATTTTTAAATTTTAAGTCGGCCTAGGGTATCTATAGATGAGTAAAATTAGTGTACGAATCAAATACACTAATCAGCTGTTACTTTCTAACAGTCATTCACATCCATCTTTTAGTTGGGGTACGCATAGCGTCTCGTTCCACCCAACAGGCATCATCATCTCAACCGAAATCAAATTAGATAATACCGAACAACAAAATCTGATACGTGCATTAACTTTCAGCAATCCTTCTCATATTCCTAATTGGCAAAGTTTACCCCCTGATATTCACCACACTATCAGACGTATTCTTACGCAAATTAAAGCCGCCGTCATTAATGTTGATAGCAGCATCCGTCAAACATCAAAAGGGATCCGTCTACAATCGCTTAGCATTGAAGAAGTCTTTTTTGATTCTTCTCATAGTTTCCCTATCGTTCACTGGGAGTTTTCCGAAGCTGAGAAAGCACAACTACCTCTCCTTTGCGAGCACCTTGATAAGGAGGCCAGGCAAGCCTACGAAAAAGGCATCATCATCCCCATGCCAGTCTTATTCGAACGCAAACAAATTCTGTTTGACGCAAAGGATATCAAAAGCATTGGCGAGCAGCTTAAACGCCAGGAAGGCACGCAACCTCATCTGAATTTATATAGTATTGCCTGGGACAGCTTTATTGAAGGTTCCTATCAACCTGCCGTTCTGATACTCACAACATCAATTGAAACTTCATTGAAATGGTGGCTCAGCAAGCAAAGCGATGATGTCTACTCTCACCTGAAAGAGAATATGCATCCCCCGGCAATTGAACTCCTCTATACCTGTGCACGAAGATACACCGATCTGAAACTGCCCAATATTTTTGCCTATTGGCTTGCCAACCTCCGAAAGGCAAGCAATAACATCGCACACAGACCTGCAGAACTAACGATAAATACTCTGGAAATTGCCCGATGGTTTGCTATAGCTGAAGCGCTATTCAAAGCATTTTCGGGGTATGAAAATAGTCCTCTGGCAGGTTATCGAATGGAACCCTCAGACAAGTATCCAGATAGCCCCTGTCTTGAGGGGATAGTATTAAGAGAGGAAAGCCTTAACGGAGTGAATTCGTTACATCTTCTACTCGGTAATGGTGACACACTCAGAGTTAACCCTGACACCTACAAAAAATGTATCGAACAAGATTTTGAGGATAACCTGGTTCCGAACGATATGATTCACCCTTCTGATTCTGAAATAATGAACCCCATCCCCAAGCCAGCTCTTGAAATACCCATTAAATTTGACGTTGATCCAAACAATGAATCTGACGATGGAAAGGAGAAAACCTTCATTTCAGCAGCTCAGTAATATTTTTTACAAATATTTATCCCCTTATCCCAACTATTTTCTGCTGGCCATTAAAGAAACGGCTTAAGGAGTAAAAAATGCTGATTACGTTTTCATGCCCTGTCTGCGCAAACATAACAATGCTTGGAGACACTGCGATAAAAATACTCGGCCTGATGGGAAAAAGTAACGGAGTCCCCGGCGCAATACTGGCCAAAGACATCCCTATAGCCCTGGCTCAACTAGAAACAAAAGTTGCAGAAAACAAACATCTGCCTGCTGCAGAGGTCTCAGGCATAACAAACGACGATGAGCCTCAAATTACATTTGCCAGCCAGGCCTTCCCCATAATTCAGCTACTCAAGGCAGCCGCGAAGGATCAATGCGACGTAACCTGGGATACCAGCAGTCAGCTCGATACACATACATGATATCTATCTGGATTTAATAAATGCATCAACCAGCCTTTAATGGCTGCTCATTTAAGTATTATTCTGAGACCAGGGCTCACTTATGCGCGCGCAGAGCCTTTAAACACTAGTCTATTATTAACATCACGACTTTTTTTGACACGATCGCTGTGGTCTATAGTCTCGGTTTGTTTAGCCAATCGATCATAAAGCAGTACATTGACCGAGGCAGCCAGATTCATACACCCTATTGTAGGGACATACACAACAGCGTCAGCAACGTTCACAATTGATTGATCAATAGAGCCATCTTCCGGGCCAAAAACATATAGCGCATTTTCAGGATGAGAAAATTCTGGCAAGGGTATTGCCCCTTCTGCCAATTCTACGCAGACCAGCTTTTGATGTTTACCAGCAAGGTCAGAAATCGATTCAACTGCACGTAAAGGTATTTTTTGATTTACGTTCTTAGTATCCAAATGATACTTAGCGGCATGTTCAAACCTTGTACCTGTGTAATAGATAGCGGCCGCACTGTAGCAACCAGCGGCCCGCATTACAGCGCCAACATTTGAGGGGCTTTTAGGATTACATAAGACAATGGCTGCTGAACCTTCATTCCCCACTTTAAAACCCTTCTTTCAATATACTTAATCGACAAAATACCTGAGTATTTCAAGCTATAACTTACCCGCAGCACTTCTTGTATTTTTTACCACTACCGCAGCTACATGGATCATTTCGGGCAGGCGTCTTTTCTAAGGTAACCGTCGAGCCTTTATTTAACAAAGCCTCGAGTTCAACGATGGACTCAACTGCTGCTTCACTGGCATCTATGCTGATCTCAGCGTACAGCCCCGCCTCAGCAACCATTTTTTCGACTTCTTTTTGTCGCGCTTCATCAGTTACCACCAACGTCAGCGGAAATTTCTTGCTGCCCGCTTTATGGCTTGCCTTAGTCGAATAACCGCTTCCAATATGACTTTGACGAGCATCCTGCCGACCTTTAAAGAAAAACTTATCTGACATTTCCGACTCTCATTCGATTAAAAAAGCAGAGGATCTTACCACGTAAATCAGATGACTACTGTGATCAATTTTCGTGATCATTAAACACCTGGAGGCTTCGACGGTCAGCTATACCATTGAGCAATTAACGTCGGCGAGCTTTTCGGGGAGGACGTGCAGATCGCCCACGAGGACTATCCCCCGGCTTAGGCTTATCTCTCTGATTATGACTTCCTTTGGCTTTCTGCTGGTTACGCGATGGTTTTTTTGCCTTTTTCTTACCCGCTGGGGCTTCCGAAGAGGAACCTGCGGCCGCTTTTAAAATCTCAGCCATCTCGGTTTCGTTCAGATCACGCCACTCACCAACCGGTAAACCTTTGAGGTCAACATTCATAATGCGAACCCGGTCCAGCTTTGTTACCTCATAATTAAAATGCTCACACATTCGACGTATCTGACGATTCAGGCCCTGAATCAAAGTGATTCTGAACACCTTTGACGACTCTTTAACAATTTTACACTTCTTAGTAATCACCCCCAGCATCGGCACACCGGCCATCATGCCTGAAATGAACTCATCAGTTATCGGCTTGTTAACCGTCACCAGATACTCTTTCTCATGCTTGTTACCGGCACGCAGTATCTTATTAACCAGATCTCCATTATTCGTCAGAAAAATTAACCCCTGAGAATCTTTATCCAGACGACCGATCGGAAAGATACGGGTACTGTGGTTTACAAAATCGACAATATTATTGCGCTCACTACCTTCAGTAGTACTGACCACTCCAACCGGCTTATTCAGGGCGATGAAGACAAAGTCTTCCGCCTCTTCCGGATCAATCGCCTGGCCATTAACTTTGACCAGATCCCCTGGTGAAACCCTGTCACCAATGGACGCACGTTTGCCATTGAGGTACACATTACCCTGCTCAATAAAGCGATCCGCGTCTCTGCGGGAACAGATACCACTTTCGCTGATATATTTATTTAAGCGGGTCGTTGTGTCATTCAACATAGATACATGTCTCAATTAAGGTAGGCTGATATAGTTTAAAAGGGACCAATACCGGGGTATCAGCTAATTTATGCGTATTCTTGACCAAATGACTGGCTTTCGCCAGCCCTGGAATAAAATTGCTGTCGCCGGGCCGGATTTAATGCCCTGAAGATCACGTCAGAAACAGATCTTCATCAAACACTGGTCTGTTGATAAAATCGACTTAAGACTTTTGCCAGGTTAACTGGGTCATCACTACCTGCGAGTTCCCGGATAGAGTGCATCGCCAGTTGCGGCACACCGATATCAATCGTTTTAACCCCAATTTCAGCCGCAGTAATAGGCCCTATAGTACTGCCGCAAGCCATATCACTTCGTACCACAAAAGACTGGAGTGTTACTCCTTCCTGGTGAGCAATATGGCGAAATAGAGCGGAGGTTTCACTGTTCGAGGCATAACGCTGATTAGCGTTAATCTTAATAACTGCCCCGCTGTTCATCCGCGGGCCATGGTTGCCATCGTGCTTATCAGTAAAGTTAGGGTGCACCGCGTGGGCATTATCAACCGAAACCATCATCGAATTTGCGATCATGCGATTCCGGGACTCCGGATCAGGTAATAAACGTTCAAGTAACTGCTTCAGCATCGGCCCCTGAGCACCGGCAGCACTCATGCTACCAACTTCTTCGTGGTCATTGCAGACCAGCAAAGCCCCTTGCTCTGTATCTGAATCAAGCAGCGCCTGTAAACCAATAAAACAACTTAACAGGTTATCCAGACGAGCTGAGGCAAAGAATTCGTTATCCAGGCCTATATAAGACGGCTTCTGTACGTCATAGAAAAACAGTTCATAATCCAGCACTTCATCAACATCGTCGATATCCAACGCTGCCAACTCTTTCTTCAACAACTGGCGCAGCTCAGCCTTACCGTCTCCATGCAGTTGCGCCAGAATTGGTGGC